>DATKFL010000108.1:0-4286 GCA_035511355.1 Dongiaceae bacterium | reverse complement strand
CGGGGAGGCGGTCCGCCGGCGCGGCGCGGAGTCCCGCGCCGATCGCGGCGGCACCCAGGAGAACGGCGAGAAGCGCGCGTCCGAAGGGCGTGGCCGTGACGTTCACGTTCAGGTCGGCCCCCGTTTCGAGGGTCCGCACGGGTGGGGGGGCATCGGGGCATTGTCGGTGGAGAATGGGCGCCGGATCAAGCGAATCACGGCCCGCGCCGCCCGCCTCCGGGCGCATTTCCCGGAGGCCCGCTACAATCGCCGGCGGTCGGAACGATCCCGAACATCCGGGAGAGCCCGGCGCGGAGGAATCACGATGCGGCCCATGGTCCGGAGATTCGTGGCGATGTCGGTTCTCGGCGCGGCGCTGGCGTGTGCCGGTGAGGCGGCGCGTGCGCAGGAGAAGCCCCGGCCGGCGCCGGTGAAGCCGCCGGCGGCGATCGGTGCCGGCGTCCTGCCGATGGACGAGGGCTTCGTCGACGCGGGCGGCGTGCTGGTCTACTACAAGACCGTCGGCCGCGGGTCGCCGCTCGTGATCCTGCACGGCGGACCGGGGGCGTCGCACGACTACTTCCTGCCGTACCTCCTGCCGCTGGCGCGCACGCATCGGCTGGTCTTCATCGACGAACGCGGGTCGGGCCGCTCCGAAAAACTGGAGGACCCGGCCGGGTACACGGTCGAGAACATGGTCGATGACGTCGAGGCGGTGCGCAAGGCGCTCGGTCTCGGGAAGATCTCCCTCCTGGGGCACTCGTACGGCGGCGTCCTGGCCCAGGCCTATGCCTTCAAGTACCAGGCGAACCTGACGCACCTCATCCTGTGCAGCACCTTCCACAGCACCGTCGCGCTCAACGACGTCTTCCGCCGGATGAAAGAGAAGATGCCCCCGGACCTTCGCGGCCGCATCGACGCAATGGAGAAGGAGGGTCTCTACGGGCACGGCAAGCGCTACGAGCAGGAGCGCTACACCGACGATTACATGAAGGCGGCGTGGGGCGAGGGATACTTCCCCTATCTTTACGGGCGCCGGCCCGACCCGAACTACAGTCCGACCGACTCCGGCAACATGTCGTGGGATCTCTACCGGGAGATGTGGGGCTCGCACGGCGAGTTCGTCGTCGACGGCAACCTGACCTCGGTCGAGTACGCCGACCGCCTGCCGAAACTGAAAGTGCCGACGCTCGTCACCGTGGGCGAGCACGACCAGGTCGATCCGTCGATCGCGCACGCCATGCAGGCGCTGATCCCCGGATCGAAGCTGGTGGTCTACCCCGACAGCGGGCACATGACCTTCGTGGATCAGCCGGGGCTGTTCATCCGGTCGGTGAACGACTTCCTGCGCTGACCGGATCGACGCCGCGTCAATCCTGCCGCAGCGGCGTGCCGGCCGACCGCGGACGTTCACGGATGGGGCGGACCGG
The DNA here is from genome assembly GCA_035511355.1 of Dongiaceae bacterium. Taxonomy (GTDB): domain Bacteria; phylum Acidobacteriota; class Polarisedimenticolia; order Gp22-AA2; family Gp22-AA2; genus DATKFL01. Next base: position 2,877 of record DATKFL010000108.1, on the reverse strand, counting down.
GCGCACCTCGATGCTGCCGACCCGGGCCGGCGGGATCTTCGCGGCGACCTGGATCGCCTCGTTCAGGTCGCGCGCCTCGATGAGATAGAAACCCGCGAGCTGCTCCTTGGTCTCGGCGAACGGGCCGTCGGTGATCGCGAGCCGGCCGTTCCGCACCCGGACGGTGGTCGCCATCTCGATCGGTTGCAGCGCCTCCGACGCGACCACCCGGCCGGAGGCGCGCAGCCCCTCGTCGTACTGCAGGCACTCGTGGTCGTCGAGGGTGGCGATCTGCGACTCCTCGCCGTAGACCAGGCAGAGATACTTCATGACGGCGCCTCCTCAGCCGCGCGCGGCGTCCTCGAGCTTCTTCAGATCGAACTTGACCATCTGCATCATCGCCTGCAGGGCGCGCCCGGTCTTCGCGCGGTCCTCGCTCTCGAGCATCTCCATCATGAAGATCGGCACCACCTGCCAGGAGACGCCGAACTTGTCCTTGAGCCAGCCGCACGCGCTCGGTGCGCCGCCTTCGAGGAGCCGGTCCCAGTGGTGGTCGATCTCCTTCTGATCGCGGCAGTGCACCACGAGGGAGATCGCCTCGGTGAACTTGAACACCGGTCCGCCGTTGAGGGCGGTGAACTCCTGGCCGTCGAGGGTGAACGACACCGTGAGGACGGTCCCCTTCGGCATCGGCATGTTCTCCGCGTAGCGGCTCACGCCGGTGATCTTCGAATTCCTGAAGATCGAGGTGTAGAACTTCGCCGCCTCCTCGGCCTCGGTGTCGAACCAGAGCATTGGGGTGATCTTCGTCGGCATCGGTGCCTCCTTATTGACCGGACTTCGAGGAAGGGAGATCGAGGTCGCGGAACTTCTCGACCGCCGGGCTCGGCTCGAAGTCCTCCAGCTCGAACAGCTGCCGCACTTCGATGCTGACGTCGTGGACGTGCGGCGAAGGGTTGGGGAAGCGCTTCGTCCACTCGATCGCCTCCTCGCGGCTCTTGGTCTTGATGATGGTGAAGCCGGCGATCAGCTCCTTGGTCTCGGGAAACGGGCCGTCGGTGAACGAGCGCTTGTCGCCGTCGTACTTGATGCGCCACCCCTTCGACGACGCCCGCAGCCCGGAGGCGTCGAGCAGGATGCCCGCCTTTGCCAGCTCCTCGTGGTAGCGCCCCATCTCGGCGATGAGCGACTCCTCCGGCATCACGCCCGCTTCCGACTCCTTGCTGGCCTTCACGATGATCATGAATCGCATCGGTTCTCTCCTTGGTGGTGGGCGGCCGTCGTGGCCGCCTTCACCCGGTGGTCGAACGGGCCGGCCCCGGATCGACAGCCGGCGTCAGGTTTTTTTCGGACGCCCGGGCCGGGGGCGCGGCGCGATCGCCGCCGGCTCGGTCCCCCAGGTCGGCGAGGCGGCGCTCCAGGAACCGCCGCTCCGCCGCCTGCCGGGTCAGGGCCAGGGCCTTTTCGTAGGATGCGCGCGCCTCGGCGGTGCGCCCCAGGCGCCGGCAGAGGTCGGCACGGGCGGCGTGCGCCAGGCGGTAGCCGGCCAGGTCCCCCTCGGCGAGGAGGGTGTCGACCAGCGCCAGCCCGGCCTCCGGGCCGTCCCGCATCGCGACCGCCACCGCCCGGTTCAGGGCGACGATGGGGGAAGGCTCCAGCGCCAGGAGCGCGTCGTACAACCCGACGATCTGCGCCCAGTCGGTCGCCGCCGCGGTCGGCGCCTCGGCATGCACCACCGCGATGGCCGCCTGCAGCGCGTACGGACCGAATCGGCGCGAGCCGAGTGCCTGCTCGACGAGCGCGGCGCCCTCCGCGATCGGGCCGCGGTCCCAGAGCGAGCGGTCCTGGTCCTCGAGGCGGATCAGGTCGCCCGAGGCCGAGGTGCGCGCGCGACTCCGCGCGTCGTGCACCAGCATCAGCGCGAGGAGCCCCTGCGCCTCCGGCTCCGGCAGCAGGTCGACCAGAAGCCGCCCCAGCCGGATCGCCTCGGCCGCCAGGTCACGCCGGAGGAGCGTGTCGCCGGCGCTGGCGTCGTACGCCTCGTTGAAGATGAGATAGATGACCCGCAGGACCGGGTCGAGCCGCGCCGGCAGGTCGGCGGCGGCGGGAACTTCGTACGGAATGCGGGCCTCCCGGATCTTCGCCTTGGCGCGCACGATGCGCTGCGCCAGGGTCGTCGCGGGAGTCAGGAAGGCCTGGGCGATCTCCTCGGTCAGAAGTCCGCACACCTCGCGCAGCGTCAGCGCCACTTGCGCGTCGGGCGCCAGCGCCGGGTGACAGCAGGTGAAGATGAGCCGCAGGCGGTCGTCGACGACACCGGAGGGATCGGACGCTTCGGCGGCGGGCGCCGCCGCGTCGTGCCGCTCCGGGTCGAGCGGGTCGAAGCGCGCCTCGCGTCGCCGGCCGTCGATCGCCTTGAACCGCCCCGCCGAGATCAGCCACGAGGCCGGGTTCGCCGGGACGCCATCCCGCGGCCACCGCTCGAGGGCGGCGCGAAAGGCCTCGTGCAGCGCCTCCTCGGCGCGGTCGAAGTCGCCGAGCAGACGGATCAGGGTCGCAAGGATGGCGCGGGAGTCGGAGCGGTAGATCGCTTCGACCCGCGTGGCGACGTCGTCAGGCGGCATGCGGGGCTCGGGCGCGATTCTAAGCCCGGCCGCGTGCGCCGCGCCAATCCGAGGCCGCGTTGACACCGTCGGCGCACCCACCTAGACTCGGCGGGAATCGGAGAACAGCGTGCGCCAAGGCTTCCTGCTGATGTTCGTGGTCCCGGTATGCGCCGGCCTCGCGCCGGCGTTCGCCGACGAGGTCTTCCTCAAGGGCGGCGCCAAGTTCACCGGCCGGATCGAGCAGCAGACCGACACGATGGTGACGGTGAACATCGGCGACGGGGTCGTCGGG
>DATKFL010000107.1:0-4099 GCA_035511355.1 Dongiaceae bacterium | reverse complement strand
CCGCCAGGCGATCGCCCGGCAGGTCGCTCTGCTCGTCGAGGAACTCCTCGATCCGCCAGAGCGCCCCCATGCCGCGCTGGAACACCCCGAGCACCCAGCCCATCATGATGGTCGGCCCGGTCAGGATTGCGAGGTACGAGGTGAAGGCGACGAACCCGCCGAGCGTCATCCGCCCTTCGACGACGTGCCGCCCGCCGACCGCCACGACCGCGAGCGTGCTGGCCGCCCCGAGACAGCCCATGAGGGTCACGATGAGGCCGCGGCTCCGGGCCAGCGCCAGGTTGCGGCTGCGGTACGACGCGTTGAGCCGGCCGAACGACTCCGTCTCCGCCGCCTCGCGGGCGTACGCCTGCACCTGCTGGATCCCGCTCAGGTTCTCCTGCGCCTTGTTGCTGATCTCCGCCAGCGCCTCCTGCGCCGCGTTGCTGCGCTGGTGGATGGTGGTCGACACCCGCTTCACGCCGAGGAGGAGGAACGGGTAGGGGAGGATCGCGGCCGCGGTCAGGCCGGGATCGATCGCCAGCATCAGCGCGAGCCCGGCGGTGTAGAGGATCGCGACGTTGACCAGGTTCAGGAAGCCCGGCCCGAACAGCGAGCGCACCAGGAGCAGGTCGTTGACCGCGCGCGACATGATCTCGCCGGTGCGGCGCCGCGCGTAGAACGAGGGCGGCAGGGTGGTCAGGTGCGCGAACAGCCGCGCGCGCAGATCGGCGACGATGTGCCGCGAGGCTCCGAGGATGTAGAGCCGCGAGACGATCCGGATGCCGGCGAGCAGGAGCGCGAGCGCCGCGATGCCGATCGCGAGGCGGGTGGCGCGGCCCGGGCCGGCGCCGCCGGGGTCGAGGGCGTCGATCGCCTCCTTGAGCAGATGCGGCACCCAGAGGGTCAGCACGTTGGTCGCGACCAGGAGCAGCGTCCCGATCGTGAACTCGCGCCGGCGCGCGCGCAGGGCCTCCAGGACCAGGCGCACGCGTCGCTAGCGTCCCGGACGCGGCGCGCCGGGGCGGGGCAGGAGATCGAGGAAGGCGTTCTCGAGCAGCATCTGCCGGTTGCCGCGGCGCGCGATCCCTTCGAGAGCGCCCTCGATCGCCTCGAGGGCGCCGACGCCGCCGTCCTCGCCGATCGGCAGCGCCTGGAGGCGCGCCGCGACGTCGGCGTGCAGGAGACCCGGCGCCGTGGGTCCCGCGGCGGCGAGGATCATCCGATCGCGCAGGAGGCCGGCGAGCAGTTCCAGGTCGTCGGTGCTGGTCTCGCCGGCCTTGGCGATCTGCTCGGCGCGCCAGAGCGCCTGCCCGGCGTCCGGCGGTCGCAGGAACGATTCCAGGGTGCGCAGGATCTCCTCGCGGCGCGCCGTGTAGGCGTCGAGATCGACCTCGAGGGCGGCGCCGATGCGGCCCCCCGACAGCGCCGCGCGCCGGCGCGCTTCGACCGGGGCGACGCCGCGCTCCGACTGCAGCCAGGCGGCGATGGCGTCGGCGGGGAGGAGCTGGAACGGCACCGCCTGGCAGCGCGAGCGGATCGTCGGCAGGAGCGCATGCAAGTCGGTGGTGAGAATCAGGATGACCGCGTGCTCCGGCGGCTCCTCCACCGTCTTGAGCAGGGCGTTTCCCGAAGCGCCGCCGAGCCGGTGCGCCTGATCGACGACCAGCAGCGAGCGCCCCCCCTCGGACGGCCGGCGCTGCACGAACCCGATGGCGCCGCGGACCCGGTCGATGAGGATCTCCCACCCGGAGTGACGCACCGCGGCGGCCTGGCGCTCCTGAACGTCGATCCCGGAAACCCCCTCGACCGCCGGCTCGCCACGGTCGAAGTCGGGCTTCGACTCGGGAAGGATGACGCGCAGGTCCGGATGGCGGAGGGAGCGCGCGTCGATGCGCCGGCAGGAGCCGCACTCGCCGCAGGCGCCCCCTTCGACCGGCCGGACGCACAGGAGCGCCCGCCCGAGCCCGATCGCCGCGGTCAGCTTGCCGGTGCCGGGGGGCCCGTGAAAGATGATCGAGGGGTGGAAGCGTCCCGAAGTGAACGCCCGCTCGAGCGCCGCGGTGACCCGCGGCTGGCCGACGAGCCCGGCGAGGCGCAGCGCGTCGGGCGTGCCGCTCACAGGAGATCCCCGAGCGCCGCGAGCACGCGCGCCGCGACCTCGTCGACGCCGCCGCGCGCCTCGACGACCCGGAAGCGCGCCGGGTGCCGGCGCGCCAGATCGAGATAGCCCGCCCGCACCCGGGCGTGGAAGGCGAGGGTCTCCTGCTCGAACCGATCCTCGGAGTCGTCGCCGCGGGACGCCGAGCGGCCGCGCGCCCGGTCGAGCCCTTCGGCGGGCTCGAGATCGAACAGCAGGGTGCGATCGGGCTCCAGGCGCAACGGCTCGAAGGCGTGCAGCGCCTCGATGGCGTCGAGCGGCAGGCCGCGCCCGTATCCCTGGTAGGCGCGCGTGGCGTCGGTGAAGCGGTCACACAGCACGTGGCGACCGGAGTCGAGCGCCGGTCGGATGACCCGGGTGACGTGCTCGGCGCGCGCCGCGGCGTACAGCATCAGCTCGCTCCACGGCCCGAGCACCGAGGCCGGGTGCAGGAGGATGCCGCGGACCTGGTCGCCCACCGGAGTGCCGCCCGGCTCGCGGGTTGCGAGGTGGCCGACCGCGCGCGCGGCGAGGGTCTCCGAAAGACGCCCGAGCTGCGTCGTCTTGCCGGACCCTTCGATCCCTTCGAAGGTGATGAAGCGGGGCGGGTGGTGGTCGCGCACGGCGCCCGGCATGTTAGCACGCGCCTCCGGCGCCGCTCCGCTCGCGGAAATGCGCCCGGGCCCGCTCGATGTCGCGCCGGATCTGCTCGACCAGGGCCGCCGGCGACTCGAACTTCAGCTCCTGTCGCAGGCGGGTCAGGAAGCGCACCTCGATCGGCCGGCCGTAGAGATCGCCGCCCCCCTCGAGGAGGTGGGTCTCCACCGTGAACCTCCGGTCGGCGAAGGTGGGCCGCGACCCGACGTTCGTGACCGACGGGTGGGCCGCGCCGTCGAGCACCGCCTCGGTCACGTACACCCCGTCCTGCGGCAGGAGCTCGTTGAGCGTCTCGAGATTGGCCGTGCGCACGCCGAGCGCCGCGCCGCGCCCGGCGCCGTGGGTCACGCTCCCTTCGATCGCGAACGGCCGGCCGAGGAGCTCGCGACCCAGCTCGACCTCTCCGGCCTGGAGCGCCCGCCGGATGCGGCTCGACGACACCGCGCTCCCGAGACAGCGCACCTCCTCCACGGCGGCGGCGGCGATGCCGTGCTCCGCGCAGCGCGCGATCAGCGCCTGCGTGTCGCCCTCGCGGCCGCGGCCGAAGTTGAAGTTGGCGCCGACGTGCACCTCGGCCGCGTCGAGACCGCGCGCCAGGATCTCCGCCACGAAATCGGCGGCGCTCCGGGCGGCGAGGGCGGCGTCGAACGGCAGGATCAGCACCGCGTCGACGCCGGCCGCTTCGAGGAGGGCGCGCTTCTGGCGCGGCGTGCTGATCAGGCGCGGCGCGCGTTCGGGAGCCAGCACCTTGAGCGGGTGGGGATCGAAGGTGATCACCAGGGCCGGCCCGCCGAGCGCGGCGCGCCGCTCGAGCAGACGCGCCAGGATCGCCTGGTGGCCGCGGTGCACCCCGTCGAAGTTGCCGATCGTGGCGACCGGGCGGGGCAGCGCCGCGCGGATCGCCGCGAGCGCGCTTTCGACGATCACGGCGTCACCCGAGGCGCGCGACCAGCCACAGGAGCGCGCGCAGCAGGATCGCGGCGTAGAGGCCCGCGAAGAGATCGTCGACGACGATGCCGAATCCGCCCGGGAGCGCCTCGAGACGCCGCGCCGGGAACGGCTTGAGGATGTCCATGATCCGGAAGAGGACGAAGCCGGCGGCAACCGAGAGCCTGGTGATCGGCGCCCCGGCCAGGGTGATCAGCATCCCGGCCGCCTCGTCGACCACCACCAGTCCCGGGTCCTTGAGACCGACGCGCGCGGCGGTGCGCTCGGCCGCCCAGATGCCGGCGAGGATCACCGCCAGGGTCAGGAGGAGATATGCCCAGAGCGGCAGCCACAGCGCCGCCGCCACGACGAACGGCAGCAACGCGAGGGTGCCGA
>DATKFL010000106.1:0-8383 GCA_035511355.1 Dongiaceae bacterium | reverse complement strand
AATCGTCGTGTCCCAGCTCCGTAGCGGTCACGCCGAAGCCGGTGAACACCACCGGCGCCTCGACGTCGGTCGCGGCGCGCAGCCGATCGGCGGGGGCATAGAACTCGTCGGGGAGCGCGACCCGCTCCTCCTTGCCGCCGTGCACCAGGACCAGGGTGGTCGCCGCTTCGTCGAGCGTGGCTTTGCGCATCGGCACCTTCTGGAAGAACGACCCGCCCTCGGCGGCGGGGCGGAGCCCGAGCGCCTCCAGCTGCGCCGCCACGTACGCCGCCGCGACGGCATAGCCGCGCCCGTCCGGGGCACGCCCCTCCAGGAGCCCGTCGGAGAGGAAGCGCATGTGGGCACGGATCGCCTCGGGGCGGATCGCCCCTGGCCGGGCCGGGGCGGTGACGGGCGCGGCAGCGCGCGCCGCGAGGGAGCCGGTCGCACCGAGCAGGAGCGCCGCGAGGGCACACCGATCGAATCGCAGGGTCACGGCCTGGCCTCCTTCGTCCCGGTTCCCCGGGTCAGAGTCACGTAGCGGTCGATGCCCGGAGTCGCGAACAGCTCGCGATCGCGGGCGCCGGGCCAGCGCACCGCGAGGCGATCGATCGTGGTCGCGTCACCGAGACCGAAGAGGATCCGGCCGTCCGGCTGCGACGCGTACGACGTGGCGGTGCGCCGGAGCCGCGCCTGCCGGCGGGCTCCGGCCAGCACCTCGACCCGGGCCCCGATGGCGTCGCGGTTCGGCGCGGCGCCGGCGAGATCGACGCCGATCCAGTGCCCGCGCGCCGGCCCGTCGTTCCTCAGGAGAATCGCCGGTCGATCGTTCTGCGCCAGCACGAGGTCCTCGTCCCCGTCGTCGTCGAAGTCGAACGGCACCGCGCCGCGCACGACCCGCGGTGTCGCCAGCGCCGGTCCCGGCCGCGGCAGGTCGAAGCGGCCCCCGCCGAGGTTGCGGAACAGGAACGGCGGCTGCTCGAAGGTGATCGTGTCGGAGTAGAGGGCGATGTTGTCGATGATGTGGCCGTTGCCGACGAACAGGTCGAGATCGCCGTCCCGGTCGGCATCGAAGAAGAAGGTCCCGAAGGCCAGAGACAGGAGCGAGGGCGGCCCGAGCCCCGAGGAGAAGGTGGCGTTCGAGAAGGTGCCATCCCCCTCGTTGCGGTACAGCTCGTTCATCTCTTCCGAGAGGTTGGTCACGAAGAGATCCATCCGGCCGTCGCCGTCGTAGTCGGCCATGTCGGTCCCCATCCCCGCCTGCGGGACGCCGTCCTCCGAGAGGGCGCACCCGGCCGCCTCGGCGATCTCCTCGAACGTGCCGTCGCCGCGGTTGCGCCAGAGGAAATTCGGGGTGTCGTCGTTCGCCACGTAGAGGTCCTCGTCGCCGTCGTCGTCGACGTCCCCGGCGACGACGCCGAGCCCCTTGCCGGTCCGATCGACGATCCCGGCGGCCGCGCTCCGGTCCTCGAACCGGCCGTCGCCGCGGTTGCGGTAATAAACGTCCGGCTCGGGGTCGAAGTTCTTCGGGTGACAGACCGTCCGGTAGCCGGGCCGGTTTTCGCCGCAGTAGAGGCTGTTCTTCAGATCGAAGTCGACGTAGTGGGTGACGTAGAGATCGAGATCGCCGTCGCGGTCGGCATCGAAGAAGGTGGCGCTGGCGCTCCAGAGGGTGTCGGTCAGCCCCGCTCCCCGGGTGTCGTCCGCGAAGGTGCCGTCGCCCCGGTTGCGATAGAAAACGTTTCTTCCGTATCCGGTGACCAGGAGATCGCGATCCCCGTCGCCGTCGACGTCGGCCGCGACGCAGCCCATCCCGTAAAGCCCCGCGGCACCGACGCCGGCCCGGGTCGTGACGTCCTCGAAGCGGCCACCGCCGACGTTGCGGTACAGGGCCGCCGGAGGCACCGCACCGGCATACCCCGGGAGCGCGCCGCTCTGGACGAAGTAGAGGTCCTCCCGGCCGTCGCCGTCATAGTCGAAGACGCAGACCCCCGAGCCCAGGGTCTCCATCATGAATTTCTGCCCGGTGGCGCCGTTGACATGACGGAAGGTGATCCCCTGCGCCGCCGTGACGTCCACGAAGTTCGGAAAGTCGGCCGCCGCGGCGCCGGGGGCCGCGCCGGGCGTCGCCCTGCCCGCAGGGGTGGGAGGGGCTTCGGTCGGCCCCCGCCCGCAGCCGACCAGGGTGGCCGCGTTGAGGAGCAGCGCCGCGACAACCGGGCGTCGTTTCACGGCAGCGATCCCGCCGGGGGATTGCTCAATTCCATCGCCGCGGCCGGCGTCTTCGCTTTCAACTCGCGGAAACGGCGGGTCTCCTCAGCCGCCCCGGAGGCGTCCCCCATCGCCTGCAGGATTCCCGCGAGAAAGTAGTGCGGCTCGGCGAACTCCGGGTTGATCCCGATGGCGCGGCGGAGCGACGCGACCGCGGCGTCGAGGTGATCGTCGAGCGCCTCGAGTCGCCCCATCTCCATCAGGGCGCGCTCGTTGCGTGGCTGGAGCGCCAGGCTCCGCTCGAGCGCCAGGCGCGCCTCCGGCCTCCTCCCCAGGGCGATCAGCGCCGATCCCTTGTAGAGGTACACCTGAGGATCCTTCGGATCCTCGCGCTCGATGATCGCGAACTCCGCGAGCGCCGCCGCGTACTCCTGGCGATTGAACGCCTCGACGCCGCGGACCCGGTGGCCACGCACCCTCTCCTCCACCCGCTGCGCGGCCAGCGCGTCGCGGTGCGCCGCGCCGACCCGGGCCGCCTCCTCCTTCCGGCCGAGGCGGGTCAGGAGGGTCTGCAGTTTCGCAAGCGCCCCGAGGTGCGCCGGCTGGAGCTCGACCACGTGCTGCAACTCCCCGACCGCGCCCGGCAGGTCGCCGCGCACCTCCAGGGCCATCCCGAGAGCGTAGTGCGCCTCCGGCTGATCCGGCGCCGTGGCGATCAGCGCGCGGGCGGCCGCCTCCCCCGCGGCCGCATCGCCGGTGCGCACCAGGAGAAGCGCCTCCTTGAGGCGGCCCGGCTGGTGTCCCGGGTCGGCGGCCAGGAGGCGCCGGATCATCGCCAGGGCCTCGGGGTAGCGCCCGGTGTCGGTCAGGACCGACGCCAGTCCGTACAGCGCGCTCGGCCGCCCCGGGTTCCGGGCCAGGACCTTCTCGTAGGCCTCCTGCGCCTTCTGCCAGCGATCGGTGTGCGCGTAGACGAAGCCGATCGCTTCGAGGAGGCGCACGTCGTCGGGAGACTCGGCCAGCGCGTGCGCGAGGAGCGGCTCGGCGCCCTCGAGATCGCCCTGCTGCGCCGCCCGGACGCCGGCGAGCCCGGCGGGGATCTCGCCAGGCGCGACCGGTCCTGCGGCCGGCGCGGCCGCGCCCGGCGGCGGGGTCGGTCCGCCCTGTCCCGAAGGACAGGCCGGGAGCGCGAGGGCACCGAGAATCAGGAGGAACCGGAGTGGCGCCCGTCGCGTCGACGGGAGACGGCGGGCGGTCGATGTCGACATCGCGCGATTCTACAACCGGCCCGGCCGGTCCGGCCGGGAGACCGCGTCGCGCATGGTAGACTCCGCGCCTCCGGAGACCCCGATGGAAGCGTTGAAGGACGAGAGCGCCCGGCTGATCCGCGATCTGGCGGAGCGGTTGTTCGGCGCCGCGCCCGAGAAGGTCGTGGTGGAGTATCCGCCGCGGCCGGACATGGGAGACCTGGCCTCCCCGGTGGCGTTCGAACTGGCGCGCCGCCTCAAGCGCCCACCGCGCGCCATCGCGCAGGAGCTGGCCACAGCGCTCCCCCGCCCGGCGTGGCTGGCGCGGGTCGAAGCGGGCGGCGCCGGCTACCTGAACCTGTACGTCGATCGGACCGCCGCGCTGCGGGCGCTCGCGCGCGAGGTGGCCGACCTGCCCCCGCCCGGCCCGATCGTCGAGTCGATCATCGTCGAGCACACCAACATCAACCCCAACAAGGCGGCGCACATCGGGCATCTGCGCAATGCGGTTCTCGGCGACTCGCTGGCCCGCATGCTGCGTTTCCTCGGCCACAAGGTCGAAGTGCAGAACTATATCGACGACACCGGCGTGCAGGTGGCCGACGTGCTGATCGGTTTCCGCGAGATCCTCGGCTGGGGACTCGCCGAGGCGCGCGGCATCACCGAGCCTCTCGATCGCTTCTGCTGGGACCTGTACGCGAAGGTGACCGAGATGTACGAGCGCGAACCGGCGAAGCGCGCGATGCAGGCGGCGATGCTGAAGGAGCTCGAGGAGCGGAGCGGCGAGACCGGCGCCTTCGCCGACTGGCTGACGCGCGCCCTCGTCGGCTGCCATCTCGACACCATGCGGCGCATCGGCGTGCACTACGACCTCCTTCCCTGGGAGGGGGACATCCTCGCCCTGAAATTCTGGGAGACCGCCTTCGATCTCCTGAAGCGATCGGGGGCGATCGTCCGGCTCGAGTCGGGCGACCGCGCCGGTTGCTGGGTGATGGCGCTCGAGAGCGACAAGTTCGCCGAGCTGAAAGAGGCGGAGAAGATCATCGTCCGGAGCAACGGCACGGTCACCTACGTCGGCAAGGACATCGCCTACCAGATGTGGAAGTTCGGACTGCTGCCGCGCGACTTCCACTACGACCTCTTCCGCGAGGCGGGGGAGGATCGCGTCTGGACCAGCACGCGGGTCGCCGGGCGCGCGGATCATCCGGCCTTCGGGCGGGCCGACCGGGTCTACAACGTCATCGACGTGCGGCAGTCGTACCTCCAGGCGATCGTCGCCGAGGGGCTCCGGGCGCTCGGGCACGCGAGCCAGGCGGCGCGATCGGTGCACTTTGCCTACGAGATGGTGGCGCTCACTCCGAAGAGCGCCACACGGCTGGGCGTGACCCTCTCGGAGGAGGACCGCGCCCGCCCTTACGTCGGCATGTCGGGGCGCAAGGGGCTCGGGGTGAAGGCCGACGACCTGCTCGACGCGCTCGAGGCCGAAGCGCTCCGCGAGGTGCGCGCGCGCCACGCCGCCCTGCCGGAGCCGGAGGCCCGGGCGCTGGCGCATGCCATCGCGGTCGGCGCGCTCCGCTATTTCATGATCAAGTACACCCGCAACAAGGTGCTCGCCTTCGACTTCGACGAGGCCCTGTCCTTCGAGGGGGAGACCGGCCCGTACCTGCAGTACGCGGTGGTCCGGGCGCGCGGCATCTTCGAGAAGATGGCGGCGCAGGGCGGCCCGACCGAGGCCGACGCCGCCGCCTGGGCCGCCGCGGCGACCTTCGACGTTCCCGAGGGGCCCGACGCCGAGGAGCACTGGTCGCTGGTGACGCAGATCGCCCGCTTCCGCGAGACCACGGCGCAGGCGATCGGCGGACTCGAGCTCTCGCTCCTGGCGAAATACGGCTTCGCGCTGGCGCAGCGCTTCAACACCTTCTACCACCGCTACCCGGTCATGAAGGAGCCCGACGAGCGCTGGCGCCGGGCGCGGGTGGTGCTCACCTGGCTGTTCATCGCGCAGATGCGCCGCGCCTGCGACCTGATGGGAATTCCCCTTCCCGATCGGATGTGATCGGCCCGCGCGGGGCCGCGTGGGGCGGCCGGGACGCCGCGATCCCTATGCTATGATTCATCGCCCGATCGACGGGGGAGTTCGGGCGCCGACCGGATGACACACCTTCTCCAAGCGAAGCCTTCCCGTCGCCGTCGGGCGCTCCTGCCGGCTCTCGGCGCCGCCGCCGCGCTGTGCGGCGCGCTCTCGGTCGCGCGCGCCGACGATTTGATGCCGTTCAGCGAGATCAAGCCCGGCATGACCGGGACCGGCCGCACCGTCTGGAGCGGCACCAAGGTCGAGGAATTCCAGGTCGAGGTGATCGGCACGCTCGAGAACATCGGGCCGCGGCGCAACCTCATCCTGGCGCGGCTGTCGGGAGGTCCCCTCGAGAAGACCGGCGTCCTCGCCGGGATGAGCGGCAGCCCGGTCTATTTCGGCGGGCGCCTCGCGGGGGCGGTCGCCTACACCTGGGGGTTCGCGCGCGAGCCGATCGCCGGCATCGTGCCGTTCCAGGAAATGCTCGAGATCGAATCGCGCGAGAGCCCGCCCCCGGCCCGCGCGGCGGCGTTGCCGCCGGAGGCCGGGCCGGCGGGGCTGGGGTGGATCGCCGACCCCGGACGGCTCGCGGCGCATTTCGGCTCCTATCTCGACCGTGCCGCCATCAAGCCCGAGGCCGGCGGAGCGATGGCGCCGATCGCGACCCCGATCATCTTCGGCGGTTTCCCCCGCGGCGTGGTCGACGAGCTGACCCCGGGGCTCCGGGACGCGGGGCTCCTCGCCCTCCAGGGAGGGTCGAACAGCCGCTCTCCCGCGCCGGCCGGCACCCTCCTCGAACCGGGCGCCGCAGTCGCGATCGGTCTCGTGCGCGGCGACGTCGAGATCGCCGCGATCTGCACCGTGACCGCCCGCGACGGGGATCGCCTCTGGGCCTGCGGCCATCCGCTTCTGGGCCTGGGCCCGACGGAAGTGGTCATGAGCACCGCGACGATCAGCGGGCTGATGCCGTCGCTCGAATCGTCGTTCAAGTTCGGCACCGCCCACGACCCGGTCGGCGTCTTCCGCCAGGACCGCGCCACCGGGGTGTTCGGCTACGTCGGCAAGAAGGCGCGCACCATTCCGGTGCAGGTCACGCTGCAGCCTTCGACCGGCCGCCCGCGACGGGTCGCGTTCGAGGTGTCGGCCGACCCTTTCCTCGCGCCGTACCTCGTCTACGCCGCGCTGAACGCCGTCCTGACCAGCGAGGAGAAGGACTACGGCGTCATGTCCTTCACTTACGACGAGGGGTCGTCCATCCGGATCGCCGGCGAGGACGATCTCAACCTCCGGAACCTGTTTGCGGGCGACGTGGCGCGCCTGTATGCCACCGGCACGGTCGCCTTCCTGACCGAACTGCTCCTCAACAGCGAATACCGCAGCGTGCAGATCGAGGGGATCGATCTCAAGCTCGGCGTCTCCGACGAGCGCCGCACCGCGCGTCTCCTGCGCGCCTGGACCAACCGGGATCACGCGCGCGCCGGCGAGACGATCCAGGTCTCGGTCGGGCTGAAACCGTTCCGCGGACCCGAGGTGACGCGCGAGATGAACCTCACCATTCCGGCCGAGGTCCCTCCGGGGCGGCTGCTCCTTCAGGTGGGAGACGCCACGGCGCTGGCGCGCACCGACAGCGATCAGCTCGACGACGTGGTGCCGCGCGATCTCCGGCAGCTGATCTGGCTGGTCAACAACCTGCGCCGCAACGACCGGCTGTACGCGGTGCTCACCCGGCCCGACAACGGGCTGATCTTCCAGGGAGAACGGCTCCCGAACCTGCCGCCGTCGGTGGCGCAGGTGATGGCCCGGCCGCAGACCCGCGGCAACTACTCCCGGATCTGGTACCGCGGCGTCGCCGAGGAGTCGATCCCGATCGGCTTCGCGGTCGAGGGGTACCGGCTCCTGACGCTCGATGTGGAGGAATGACGTGATCCGAACCGCTCCGGGGCGGCGTCGCGCGGCGGCGGCCCTCTTCCTGCTGCTCGTCGCGGCCTTCCCGCAACCGCTGCCGGCGGTCACCCCGACGCTCTGGACGGTCGAGACGGTCGAGGAGTTCGAGAAAGGGCGCCCCGACGGCGTCTCGATCGCCGCGGAGGGGGCTCTCGTCCTGAGCCCCGCGGTCAGCGCGCTGAACGTCCCGGCGCTCGAGCAGTCATCCGAGCCGTTCCTGTGGTCCCTCGCGATCGACCCGAAGGGGGCGGTTTACGCCGGGGGCGGTAAAAACGGATCGATCTACCGCGCGACCAAGGGCGGCCCCGGCTCGGTCTGGTACGAGAGCGGCGATCTCGCCGTGCGCGCGCTCGCCGTGGACAAGGCGGGAGTGCTGTATGCCGGCACGCTGCCGCAGGGGAAGATCCTCCGGATCACCGGTGAGGGCAAGGCGGAGACCATGTACCAGCCGGAGGATCGGTATGTCTGGGCCCTCGCGGCAGGTCCCAAGGGGGATCTGTACGCCGCGACCGGCGAGCGCGGCATCATCTACCGCATCACCGGCCCGGGGAAGGCCGACGTCTTCTTCGACAGCGAGGATTTCCACATCGTCGCCCTGGCGCTCGACGCCCAGGGGAACCTCTATGCGGGCTCCGACGGCCGCGGCCTGCTCTACCGGATCACGCCACAGGGGAAGGCGAGCGTCCTGTACGACTCGCCGCTGCGCGAGATCGCCGCGGTCGCGGTCGATGCGCGTGGCATGGTCTACGCCGTCGCGGTCGGCGCCGAAGGAGAGGCGCCGCCGCTGCCGCTCGCCGCCCCCCCGACGGTCACGGGACCCAGGGGCGCCGCGCCCGCGGGCCTGCCGGGCCAGCCCCCGGTCGCGTTGCCGGGAATCGAGGAACCGAGCGCGAACGCCACCATCACGGTGAGCGCCTCGACCGTCGTC
>DATKFL010000105.1:0-7164 GCA_035511355.1 Dongiaceae bacterium | reverse complement strand
ACGACGCGCCGAACGCCCCCAGCAGGAACAGCGTCAACAGCGCCGGCCCGATGAGCGCGATCGGATGGCGGTGCACCACCAGCACCGCCTCCTCGCCGGGCCGCAGGCGCGAGCGCACGCGGGCCCTTACTTCAGCGCCTCGGCGCCGCTCACCACCTCGAGGATCTCCTTGGTGATCGCCGCCTGCCGGATGTTGTTCATCTTGAGCGTCAGGCTGTCGATCATGTCGCGCGCGTTGCGCGTGGCGTTGTCCATCGCGGTCATCCGCGCCCCCTGCTCGGCGGCCGCCGACTCGAGCAGCGCCCGGTAGATCTGCGTCCCGACGTGCCGCCGCAGCAGCGTGTTGAAAATCGCCTCGGCGGACGGCTCGTAGATGTAGTCCTCGGGCGGCGTCCGGGCGGCCTGATCCGCGCCGCCGGCCGTCGGGTTCGCGCCCGCCGCCAGCGACTCGAAGATCGACACCGGGATCGGCAGGAGCGGCTCGATGATGACGCGCTGCTGGATCACCGACTTGAACTCGTTGTAGACCAGGTAGACGGCGTCGATCGTGCCCTCGGTGAACGGCTCGATCAGCGGCAGCGCCAGGTCGATGGCGTTCTGCGGCGCCAGGTTCCGGAAGATGTCGACCTCCTTGCGGCGCACGTCGTACTTCCGGCGCTTGAACCACTCGCGCCCCTTCTTGCCGACCACGTCGACCTGGACCTTCTTCCCGCTCTTGCCGTCGAGGAAGGCGCGCGCCTGGTTCAGGATGTTGGTGTTGAACGCGCCGCACAGCCCCTTGTCGGCGGTGATCACGACGGCGATCACCCGCTCCTCGGGACGCCGCGCCAGGAGCGGGTGCCCCGCCGCGTCGGCGCGCGCCGCCAGGGAGGACAGCACCTCGAGCATCTTGCGGCCGTACGGCCGGATGGCGACGATCCGCTCCTGGGCGCGCCGCATCTTCGCCGCCGACACCAGGTACATGGCGCGGGTGATCTGCTGCGTGCTCTTGACGCTGCGGATCCGGGTGCGGAAGTCGCGGACGTTGGCCATCGGCGGCGGACCTCGGGCCTTCTCCTAGACCGCCGCCGGAGCCGCGGCCGACGCCATCGCCTTGAAGTCGGCCTTGACCGCCTCGAGCGCCTTCTTGAGCTCGGGCTTGACCGCGTCGTCGATGACCTTCTTCTCGGCCACCAGCCGCGCGGTCGCGCGCCCCGGACCGTCGAGGTGCTTGTACAACGCCACTTCGAAGGCCTTCACCTGGTTCACCTCGATGTCGTCGAGGAAGCCGTTGACGCCGGCGTACAGCGCGATGACCTGCTTTTCGACCGGCAGCGGCGCGTACTGTCCCTGCTTCAGGAGCTCGGTGAGGCGCTGCCCGCGGTGCAGCTGCGCCTGGGTCGCCTTGTCGAGGTCGGAGCCGAATTGCGCGAACGCCGCCATGGCGCGGTACTGCGCCAGGTCGAGGCGCAGCGTCCCGGCGACCGATTTCATCGCCTTGATCTGCGCGTTGCCGCCGACCCGGCTGACCGACAGGCCGACGTTCACCGCCGGCCGGACGCCCGAGAAGAACAGGTCCGACTCGAGGTAGATCTGGCCGTCGGTGATCGAGATGACGTTGGTCGGGATGTAGGCCGACACGTCGCCCGCCTGGGTCTCGATGATCGGCAGCGCGGTCAGCGACCCGCCGCCCAGCTCGTCGCTCAGCTTCGCGGAGCGCTCCAGGAGGCGCGAGTGCAGGTAGAAGACGTCGCCCGGGTAGGCCTCGCGTCCGGGCGGCCGGCGCAGGAGCAGCGAGATCTCGCGGTAGGCCGCGGCGTGCTTCGACAGGTCGTCGTAGATCACCAGCACGTGCTTGCCGATGTCGCGGAAGTACTCGCCGATGGCGCAGCCGGCGTACGGCGCGATGTACTGCATGGTCGCCGGCTCGGAGGCCGAGGCGCTGACCACGATGGTGTAGGCCATCGCGCCGTGCTCCTCGAACGTCTTGACCACCTGGGCGATGGTCGAGCGCTTCTGCCCGATGGCGACGTAGACGCAGATCACGCCGGTCGACTTCTGGTTGATGATCGCGTCGACCGCCACCGCCGTCTTGCCGGTCTGCCGGTCGCCGATGATCAGCTCGCGCTGGCCGCGGCCGATCGGGATCATCGCGTCGATCGCCTTCAGGCCGGTCTGCATCGGCTCCTTCACCGGCTGCCGATCGACCACGCCCGGGGCGATCCGCTCGAGGGCGCCGACCTTGTCGGTCTGCACCTTCCCCTTGCCGTCCTGCGGCTGGCCGAGCGGATCGACGACCCGGCCGATCAGCGCGTCGCCGACCGGGGTTTCCATGATCCGACCGGTGCGCTTGACCGTGTCGCCTTCCTTGATTTTCATGAACTCGCCGAGCAGCACCGCGCCGACCGAGCCCTCTTCGAGGTTCAGCGCCAGTCCGTAGACGCCGTGCGGCATCTCGATCAGCTCGCCCGACATGCACGACTCGAGGCCGTGGATGCGCGCGATGCCGTCACCGACCGACACCACGGTGCCGACCTCGTTGACGTCGACGCCGCCCTTGAAGCCGGCGATCTGCTGCTTCAGCACGCTGACGATCTCGTCCGCCTTGATCTCCGCCATGTCTCTCCTCAGCGCGCCTCGGCAAGCCTCTGGTGGAGCGCCTGCAGCTTGTTGCGCACGGTCCCGTCGTACACCGTCGAACCGATGCGGGTTCTGACGCCGCCCACGATCTCCGGGTCGACCTTCACGGTCAGCCGCACGCGGCGCCCGGTCATCTTTTCCAACGCCTTCTGGAAGACCTCGGATTCCGCTCCGCCCATCGCCACCGCCACGGTCGCCTCGGCCGGCACGATCCCGGCGACGGCGTCGTGGAGCGCCCGGAACTCCGCCGCGATCGCCGCGATCGCCGCGACCCGGCGATGATCGGCCACGACCCCGAGAAAGCGCTGCATCAGGTCGTCGAGGCCGGCGCCCCGGGCGAGAGTTTCGAGCGCGGCTTGCTTTTCCGCGGCGCGGGTCGTCGGGCTGTCGAAGAAACGGGCGATCGCCGGGTCGGCGGACAGCACCCGGGCCAGGAGGTCGAGCTGCCGGCCGGCGGTGTCGAGCGCCTCGATGTCGGATTCGCCGACGCTTTCGGCGAGCGCGCGGGCGTAGCGTCCCGCGACGGCGACCGCTTTCACCGGATTCTCCCCCACACACCGCCGCGCCGCTCGCGGACGGTTCGAATCGTCTGCGCCGCCGGCGGGCGGACCGCGCCTAACTCACTGCGTTCAAAGCGGAAGGCGGACCTTAGCACAGCCCCTCGAAAAGAGTCAATGAAGGCCGTGCCGCGGACAGGATGAGCACCCCTCCGGGGGGGGTGATCGCCCCCCCCCGCCCGTCGGGACGCCGATCAGGACTTCGGTCTGGCCGCGGGAGCCGGCGCACCCGGCGCGTGCGCCCGGATGATGTCGCTCAGGGTGTCGGCGACCCCCGTCCGGCGCTCGAGAACCGGGTATTTCAGCCCCTCTCCGTACGGCACGGCGAGGGTGCGGAAGAAGTCGGCGTTCTCGACCAAAAGGTCGAGGGAGCCATGCCCGGCGGCGCGCGTGCCCTTGATCGCGTCCTCGAGGATGTCGCGCTCGAACCGGCGGCCGTCGACCGCGACCAGGCGCATCCCCGGCGCGAGACCTGCACGCGCCGCCGGCGAATCGCCCAGGACGTCGACCACCCGGTCGTCCTTGCCGATCAGCGCCCCGATCGAGAAGCGGGCGTCGGTGATCTCGTCGGCGCCTTCCTGCGCCTTGAGACGTGGCGTCTTGGTCTCGCTGTACCCCAGGTGCCAGCCCGACGCTTCCAGCCCGCCGAGGGGCGTTCCCGGCCGCACCTCGACCACCCGCTCGCGGAAGAAGCCGCGCCAGTCGTTCTCGACGACCGTGTTGAGCGTCGCGAAGACCTCCTCGTCGGTGTACGGCACCACTTTCGGCGACGAGTCGGGCGGCCCGTAGAACGCCTTGCAGAAGTCGTCGAGCGATTTCTTCCCGCCGCTCTTCTGGCGGATCAGCATGTCGACTTCGAGCCAGAGGAAGGTGCCTTCCTCGTAGAAATCGACGCTCCGACGCAGCGATTCCCACCCCTTCGGCGCTTCGTAGAGGAGCTGCGCCTCGGTGCCGGTGTCCTCGAGCGGCCGCCAGGCGCGCCCCGGCCGGATCGAATGCTCCGCCGCCATCCAGGCGAGCATGTCGCGGAACTCTTCGGGGCTGTACAGGCCGCTCCGCCCCGCCAGGACGACGCCGAGGTAGTTGGTCAGCCCTTCGTAGACCCAGAGCATCCGGCTGTCGATCGGGGTCTGGTAGTCGGCGGTGACGAGCCCTTTCGGCCGGCGGTACTTCGCGTTCCAGGAGTGGGTCATCTCGTGCGCCAAAAGGTCGGCATGCAGCGGCCGGATGTCGTCGTCGATCAGGCCGCGCTCGGGGATCCGGTTGTCGCTCGACTCGTGGTGCTCCAGCCCGAAGTGCGCGACATGCTCCGAGAGCGCCAGGAGGAAGTGGTACTCGTCGTAGTGCCGCGCCCCGAAGAGCGCCATCTCTTCGCTCACCAGGCGCCGGTAGCGGTCGTAGATCTCCGGGCGCGCCTGGAGCGCCGCGTCGCTGTCGGCGGCGACGTGCAGGTAGGCGGGGCGCGGGTCGCCCTCCTTCGACAGGCGCTCGGTCCTGAAGTGAGCGCCGGCCAGGATCGGCGAGTCGATGAGGGTGATCAGGCTGGCCGGCTTGAACCGGATGGTGGCGCCCGACTCCGACGCGACCCGCAGCGCGGTGCCGTACTTCCAGCCCTCCGGCAGGCTGATGTCGGCCTCGAGCTTGATGTCGGCGGCGTTGGCGCCCCGCGCATAGAGGACGAACTGGTTCCAGGCGATGATCGCGAGCTGGGCGCTCGCGGAGGCGGCGGCGCCGAACCCCTCCTTGTTCGCCGGGGTCAGCTGGTCGAAGGCGACCTCGAGCGCGGTCGTCCCGGCCGGCGGATCGACCTGGTACAGGAACATGTCGGCCGGGTCGCGGCGCCACGCGATCGCCTTGCCGCCGGCGGTGATCTTGAGATCGACAAGATCGATGACCGGCCCGGTCGGGCCGTGCTCGCCCGGGATCCATTTCGGATAGGCGAGGGTGACCGGTCCCGGGCTCACCGGGATCGTCTCGCGCACGTGCAGGATGTGCCGCGCCGCCTCGCGCGCGTCGAGGTGCACCTGGATCGGACCGGACGAATCGCCCGGCGCGGCCTGCGCCGCGACCCCGAACGTCGCCGCGACCGCGACGGCGATAATCCCCGCACTGAACCGGACCTGCTTCTCCACCCTGCGCATCGGCTCCCCCCTCCGCCTCGCGGCGCCTGCCGGAAGTCGCTCATTATGCGGCAGCCGGCGGTTTCCGCGCCGCAGCCCACCCGGGGAACCCGCGGCCCGTGGTACACGTTGCCCTGTCCTGCAGGTGAACCGGGAGGTTCTCATCCGGGAGGTTCCGATGCGTCGATTCGAGTTGTTGATGGTTCTCGTCCTGGCCGGAATCGCGGCGCTCGGTGCGCCGGCGATGAGCGCCGCACCGGACCCCGCGCCACCCGCGACGCCGGCTCCCGCACCCGCTCCCGCCAAGCCGGCCGCGGGCCGCACGGTTCTCATCACCGGCGCCAATCGCGGCCTCGGCCTCGAGTTCGCGCGCCAGTACCGCGCCGCCGGCTGGAAGGTCATCGGTACCGCGCGCAAGCCGGACGAGGCCGCCGACCTCAAGGCGCTGGGGGAAGGAGTGCGCGTCGTGTCGCTCGACGTCACCCGGCCGGAGAGCGTCGCAGCCCTGACTGCGGCGCTCGGCAAGGAGCCGATCGATCTCCTGATCAACAACGCCGGTCAGGGGGTCGGCTTCGAGGGCGGGTCGCTCGGGGCGCTGAAGATCGACGACTTCGATCGCGTGATGCAGGTGAATGCCGTCGGTCCGGTGCGCGTGACCCAGGCGCTCCTGCCCAATCTCCGGGCCGGCAAGGGGAAGACGATCGTCGGCATCTCGAGCGTGCTCGGCAGCATCGCGGCGAACCGCGACGGCGGCTTCTACGGCTACCGCGAGAGCAAGGCGGCGCTCGACATGTTCATGCGCGGGATCGCGGCCGAGTTGAAGGGCGACGGCTTCATCTGCATCGCCCTCATTCCCGGCTGGGTGAAGACCGACATGGGTGGACCCGACGCGCCGCTGACGCCCGAACAGAGCGTCACCGGCATGCGCAAGGTGCTCGACGGCCTCAAGCCCGAGGACACCGGTAAGTTCTGGAGCTACGACGGCAGCAACATCCCCTGGTGAGGTCGCCTAGAACACCGCCACCACCGACAGCCGGTAGAAGTTGTCGTCGAGGTCAGTCGGCCGCTCGACCAGGTCGCCGTGGTCGAACTGGATCTTCCGGTCATGTCCCTTGGTGAACCAGGTGAGCCCCAGGGTGCGGGCGCGCAGGCTCGACGTGGCGCCGCCGCGGTCGGTTTCGATCTCCTCCCAGCGACCGGCGAGTTGCAGGCGGCCCGGGCCGACCTGCCACGGCAGGAGCAGGCCGGCCTGACCGTAGTGGCCGTCGGTCGATTTCGTCGCCAGGCCGTCGGTGTCGTAGTCGTCGCGGCGCTCCACCCACGCCGCCTCGGTGGTGACCGCCCATTTCCCGGCGAACGGCTGGTCGTAGTAGACCTCCGCCGCCCAGGCGCTGTAGGCGCGCGTCTCGGTCGTGAAGCCGGCCTCGTCGCGCGCATCGGTGCGGCCGTTCTGCAGGTCGGCCTGCCCGGCGATCTGGAGGACCCGCCTCTCGCCGATCGTCTTGTCGCCGTAGCCGAAGGTCTTCTCGGGCGTGAACCAGTTGTAGGAGACGCGCGCCGTGCCGCGCACGCTGCTCTGGGTGCTGGTGTCCTCCTGGTCGGAGCCGTCGAACATGGCGGCGCGATACTGCAGGCCGCCGTGATTTCCCCAGAACATGCCGCCCTGGTCGCGCGACCCCTCGATCGCCGGTCGCAGCGCGGTCACGAACGAGCGATCGACCAGGAGCTGGTTGAAGCCGGAGTTGAGGTTCTGGCGCAGGAACGGCACCTTGAACTGACCGACGACGACCTGGACGGCGTCGTTCTTCTTGTAATTGATGTACGCATCCTTGAACCGCATGTTGCCGTCGTCGCGCAGCACCTTGCTG
>DATKFL010000104.1:0-5281 GCA_035511355.1 Dongiaceae bacterium | reverse complement strand
GTCCCCTTCGGACGGTATTGATAGAGGGTCAGGTTCTCGACGGTCAGGTACTTGCGCGCCGCGTCGCGGATCATCGCGGGCGTGAGCGCCTTCATCTCTTCGAGACGGCTCGCGAGCGCGCGGTAGCCGTAGCGCGCCTCGGCCTGCGCGAGCGCCTGCGCCTGTCCGAGCACCGGCTCGAGTCCGAGCACCAGCTGCGACTCGATACGGTTCTTCGCGAGTTGCACCTCGTAGGCGGTCGGTCCGCTCTGCCGGATCCGTTCCACCGCGGCGAGGGTGCGCTGGTCGACGACCGCGCGGTTCGGCTCGTCGAACGACGACTGGATGAACAGCATGCCGATGTCGTCGAAGGTCAGGTGACCGGCCGCGATCGTGGCGGCGCCGTCGGGCCCGACCACGTCGCGGTAGAGCCGCGACGCCCGCCCGTCCCCGAGGATCGAGGCCAGCAGGTCGACCGCCAGCTCGTCGGGGGCGCCGACCGCGACCGTATGCCAGCCGAGCACCGAGTATCCCTGCTTGAGGTCGGCGGTCGACTGGCCGAACCGGAAGGCGGTCTGCGCCGGCTCGCTGGGGCCGCGCTCCTTCTTCAACGTCCCCTTCGGGATCTGCCCGAAGGTGGCACGCGCCGCTGTGAGCGCCTCGTCGTGGGTGACGTCGCCGGCGATCGACAGGATGATGTTCTCCGGACGGTAGAGGGTCTCGAAGAAGGCGAGCAGGTTGTCGCGCTGGATGCCGCGCAGCACCTCGTTCGACCCGATCCGCCAGCGGCGCATGCGGTGCTGGGTGTAGGCGACGGCGAACATCCGCTCGAGCGAGACCGCCGGCGGGTTGTCGTACTTGCGGTTCGACTCCTCGATCACCACTTCGGCTTCCTTCTTCAACTCGGCCTGGTCGAAGCGCGGGTTGGCGATCGCGTCGGCCTCGATCTCGAGCCCGCGCCGGAACCCCTCCCTGGGAAGCACGACGAAGTAGTTGGTCGAGTCGTAGATGGTGCCGGCGTTCGACTGGCCGCCGACCTTGGAGATCTCCTGCGCGATCTCCTCGGCGCCGGGGAACTTCGCCGACCCTTTGAAGAACATGTGCTCGAAGAGGTGCGCCATGCCGGCCACCTGGTCCGGCTCGTTGAAGTAGCCGGCCTTCACCCAGGAGTTGATCGCCACGACGCCGCTCCCCTTCTGTTCGCGGGTGATCACCGTGAGGCCGTTCGGCAGGACCGTGCGGCGCACGCCGCTCAGGAAGGGATCGAGCGTTCCGCCCCCCTTCGCGGCCGGCGCCCCCAGGGAGCGGCCGGTCGCGAGCATCACGACGATGAGGGCGGTCAGGGCGATGGCGCGCAGCGACATGCGGTTCCTCCTCAGGAGTTGGCGGCACTAACGCGGCCGCGCCGTCGCGGGTTCCGCGCGATCCCCGGGGTCTCCGGCCGGGACCCGGGGCGGGGGGGCGCCGCGGCGGCGCCCATGCTAACCTGCCGGGGCCCCGAACGTTGGATGGTCCGAGGAGGAATCGATGAAAAATCATCTCTTGAGTCTGTCGATCGTCAGTGTTGCCTCCGCCGCCCTGCTGGCGGTGACCGGCGCCTGCCTCGCCGGCGGCGAACCGGCCCCGCCCGCCGCGGCAGCCCCTGCGGCCGCGCCGGCGGCCGCCACCCACGCCGCGGCGACGGTAGCCCCGACCCAGGGGAGCACGGTCGCCGGCACGGTCACCTTCACGGCCGGCAAGAGCGGCGTGCACGTGGTCGCCGATTTGACCGGTCTCACGCCGGGCGAGCACGGGTTCCACATCCACGAGAAGGGCGACTGCTCGGCGCCGGACGGCACCTCGGCCGGCGGCCATTTCAACCCGGCCGGACACCCGCACGGCGCCCCGGGCGCGGAGCATCACGCCGGCGACCTCGGAAACATCACCGCCGGCACCGACGGCAAGGCTCACCTCGAGGCCGACTTTCCGTCGATGAGCATGGCGGGAGCCGACAGCGTCGTCGGCCGGGCGGTCATCGTGCATGCGGGGGTCGACGACCTGAAGACCCAGCCGACCGGCAACGCCGGCGGTCGCCTCGCCTGCGGCGTCATCAAGGCCGGCTAGCGCCGGGCGGCGCCCCCGGCCGCCGGGAGACCTGAACCCCGGCGGCCGGAGGGGCGTATCAAGGGGGCACAACCGGACGGGGGGTCCATGCACAAGGTGGTGAAGCGGGTGGCGGTGCTCGTCATCCTGGCGGGGGCCGCAGTCGGCGCCTACGCCTGGAACGCCTCGCGGGGGAAGAAGGACACCGGCCTCAAGGAAGTCGTCGTCGCGCGCGGCAAGATCACCGAGAAGGCGGTGGCGATCGGCAAGATCGAGCCGCGCCTCAAGTACAAGGTCAAGTCGAAGATCAGCGGCATCGTGCGCACCTCCTTCTTCGAGGTGGGCGACCCGGTCAAGCCGGGCGACGTGCTGTTCGAGATCGTCCCCGACCCGACGCCGGCCGAGCTCTCGGAGGCGCAACGCGGGGTCGAGATGGCGCAGGCCGCCTACGACCGGGCGAAGGCCGACTACGAGCGCGCCCGGGAGCTGTCGGTGGCGAAGGTCCTCTCGGCGGGCGATCTCGACCTCAAGAAAGAGTCGTTCGAGCACGCCCGCATCGGCCTCGAGCAGTCGAAGGACAACCTCGAGCTGGTGAAGAAGGGGAAGGTGACCGGAGGCGGCTCGAAGATGGAGTCGGTGGTGCGCTCCCAGTCGGGCGGCACTCTCCTCGAGCGGCTGGTCAACCCGGGCGATCCGGTGGTGCCCCTGACCTCGTACCAGGCCGGCACCGACCTGGCCACCATCGCCGACATGAAGGAGCTGATCTTCCGCGGCACGGTCGACGAGATCGACGTCGGCAAGCTCAAGGAGGGGATGCCGACGCGCCTGAAGATCGGCGCGCTCCCCGACAAGCCGGTCACCGGCCGCCTGACGCGCATCGCCCCGCAGGCGATCGAGAAGGACAACGCCAAGCTGTTCGAGGTGGAGATCGAGCTCGACCCGCGCCAGGAGGTGGTGCTGCGCTCCGGGTATTCGGCCAACGTCGACATCGTCATCCGCGAGAAGGAGGATGTCGTGCTGGTGCCGGAGCGCCTGGTCACCTTCGCGGACGGCGGCAAGACCGCCTCGGTCGAGCGCCCGGGCGCGAAGGCCGGCGCCGAACCGGTGAAGATCGCGATCGACACCGGGCTCTCCGACGGCCTGAACGTCGAGGTGACCAGGGGGCTCGAGGCGGGCGACAAGGTGATCGAGCGGCCGCCGCGCGAGATCAAGGCTCTGTGATCGGCTTCCGTCAGATGGTGCGCGACCTGCTCAGCCAGCGGCTGCGCACCTTCCTGACCCTCTTCGGCATCGTCTGGGGAACCGTCGCGGTCAGCCTCCTGCTCGCGTTCGGCGAAGGGTTCCATCGGCAGGTGCGGGTCACCTCGGCCGGCCTGGGCGAGAACATCTGCATCGCCTGGCCGTCGCTCACCTCGATCCCGTTCGAGGGGCTCGGCAAGGGACGCCGCATCCGCCTGTCCGAGGACGACATGCTCCTCGTGGGCGAAAAGGCGGAGCACCTCGACGGGATCTCCGGCGAGTACACCGCCTCGCTCAAGTCGACCTGGGGGACCAAGACGCTCGCGGTCGACGTCTCGGGGGTCAGCCCGGTGTTCGGCGACCTCCGTAACATCATCCCGGCCGCCGGCGGACGGTTCGTCAACGACCTCGACGAGGCGCTGCAGCGCCGCGTCGTCTTCCTCGGCGACGCGCTGGCGGTGAACTTCTTCGGCGCCGGTGTCGATCCGGTCGGGAAGACGCTTCTGATGCGCGGCTCGCCCTTCGTCGTCATCGGCGTCATGAAGACCAAGACGCAGGATTCGTCCTACTCGGGGCGCGACAAGGACAAGGCGTTCGTCCCGGGGAGCGCGCTTCGGGCGCTGACCGGCGACAAGTTCGTCGACAACTTCATCTTCAAGGCGAAGAGCTCCCTCGACACCGAGAAGGCCAAGGCGGAGGTGCTCGAGATCCTGGCGCGCAAGCACCGCTTCGACCCCAAGGACAAAGAGGCGCTCGGGATCTGGGACACCACCGAGATGTTCCAGTTCCTCGACACCTTCATGATCGGGTTCCGCCTTTTCCTCGGCATCGTCGGCTGCTTCACCCTCATCGTCGGCGGCATCGGCGTGTCGAACATCATGAACGTCGTGGTGGAGGAGCGGACGCGGGAAATCGGCATCAAGATGGCGCTCGGCGCGCGCACCCAGTGGGTGCTCGGCCAGTTCATGTTCGAGACGCTGACGGTGACCGCGTTCGGCGGCGCCATCGGGCTCGGCATTTCCGCCGCGATCTGCCGGCTCGTGCCGGTCTTCGGCCTCTCCGAGTTCATCGGAACGCCGGCGATCTCCCCCTTCGTCGGCACGCTGACCGCCGGGCTCCTCGGGGTGATCGGTTTCCTCGCCGGGTGGTTCCCGGCGCGCGAGGCGGCCGGGCTCGACCCGGTCGTCGCGATGAAGCTCTGAGGCGGGCGCCGCGATGCGCGACTTCCCGGTGATCTGGAAGATGTTCCTCGGTTCGGCGCGGCTGCAGAAGAAGCGCGCCGCGCTGACCATCGCGGCGATCGCGTGGGGGACGGTGGCGCTCCTGCTCCTGCTGTCGTTCGGCGAGGGGCTGAAGCGCCAGCTGGTGCGCGGCTCCGCCGGCATGGGGGACAGCCTCGCGGTCTTCTGGCCGGGCGAAACCTCGAAGACCTGGCAGGGGCTCCCGACCGGCCGGCCGATCCGTCCCGTCCTCGAGGACGTGGATCTCATCCGCGAGCGCGTGCCCGACCTCGAGGGGGCGCTCGGCGAGTTCCGTCGCTGGGGGTGCAGCGTGACCTACGGGCGCAAGACCGCGAACATGCGGGTCACCGGCACCAGCGCCGAGTTCGGCGAGATCCGGAACCACATCGCCCGGCGCGGCGGCCGCTTCCTCAACGACGACGACGTCACCGAGAGACGCCGGGTGATCTTCCTGGGGGACGAGGCGGCGAAGGAGCTGTTCGGCGACGAGATGCCGGAGGGCAAGACGATCCTGGTCAACGGCTCCCCCTACACCGTCATCGGCGTCATGCAGAAGAAGCTGCAGATGGGGACCTACGGCGGCCCCGACGCGCAGGGCACGGTCATCCCGATCACCACCTTCAAGGCGCAGTTCGGGGCCGAGCGCCTCGAGAACATGGTGGTCAAGCCGAAGGACCCGACGCAGATGAAACTGACGATCCGGCGGGTGCGCGAGACGCTGGCGGCGAAGTACAAGTTCG
>DATKFL010000103.1:0-3213 GCA_035511355.1 Dongiaceae bacterium | reverse complement strand
TCGTCCCCGGTCTGCGGACCCCAGGCGCCGCCCAGCTCGAAGTACGACGACGAGCAGCAGTCGAACTCCCAGGCTTCGGCGATCCAGCGGATGCGGACCGTCTGGCCGAGATAGTTGTCGAGCGCGAACTTGCTCTGCACCCAGAGACCAGGCCCGCTGCTGCCGGCGAAGCCCGGCCCTTCGCACTGGCCGGTGTTGGTCGCGTCGCGCGAGTTGCCGCAGTGCGACCAGACGCCGTTCGGGTAGCACATGAGCTCGTGCACGCCGCGCGGCGCCGGCGGCGCCGAACCGGAGTCGGTCGGCGTCAGGACGCAGTAGGTGGGCGACGTGCCGAACGCCGACCAGATGTACGAGGTGTGGTCGTAGGTGTTCTGGAACGGCGCCAGGCGATCCCAGAAGCCCCACTGCGCGGCGGCCGCGTCGTACACCTGGATGTGCACGTCGCCGAAGTCGTTCGCCATCCCGGTCGGGAGGTTGTACGAGTTGTTGTCCATCGTGTCGACGATGTGGAAGAACGACAACTCGAGGTCGCCCACCGTCGGCTGCGGCGTCAGGTTGATCGGGTCGGTCATGAAGGCGGCCAGCTGCCGGAACTTGACGCTGTCGCCGTTGCGGCTGCTGGCGTCGAAGTGATGGCCCCAGTGCAGCGAGTTGGTCCCGCTGAACGACATCGGGCCGTCGCTCGGCGTGATGAAGCCGGCGCTGTTCGGGCAGACGCCGGCCGGGCAGTGGATGTGCCAATCCATGTCGTTGTCCGGGTCGACGCGGCATTCCGGATCGGCGGGCGGCACGAGGAAGCCGGCGCAGCCGACCCCCGCGAGGGTGTTGATGCCGCCCGGTGCGGTCCCGACCCAGACGCCGATGGTGTCGTTCAGGACGCCCGGCGTGCCGCGCGGCCGGTTGCTGATCGAGATGCCCGGCGTGCCGTCGCGCTCGGTCTCGAAGTTCTCCGCGATCGTGCCGTCGTCGCCGGTGTTCGGGAGACCGTCCGGACCGACCACCTTCGCCGGGACGCCGCTCGACGGCAGGTCGAGGTCGGCCAGGTTGACGATCGGGATCGGCGACTGCGTCCCGACCACCTGCGGGCTCACGACGCTGAGGAAGAATTCGAGGCGCGCCGGGTTGGTGGCGTTCGTCGTCGCGGTGCTCTGTGACACCACGAACTCGAACTTGCCGGCGGGATCGCCCAGGCTCGCGGTGTCGAAGGTGCCCCCCACCGGCAGCGCCGGCACCAGGATCGTCGACTTGGTGATGCAGGCGACATCCGGGTCTGACGTGCCGAGGACCAGGGTGGCGTTGGTCAGGCCGATCGTGCCGGTGTTCTTGACGATGATCGACATCCGGGCGGTCTCACCGGCGTCGGCGAACACGTCGCCGTCCCCGCCGACGTCGGCGGTCAGTTTGGACAGAACGGTCAGGTTCGCCAGCGGCAGCTTCTTGCAGGTGATCGCGGTCGTGAACGACAACACGTCGTCGGGGATGCCGTTGTTGTCGTCGTCCACCGACTGCGACGGGTCGCAGATGTCACCGCGGCCGTCGGAGTCGATGTCGGACTGCACGATGGCGCCCGGCAGGCTCGAGGGGTTCGAGATCGTCGGGCAGTTGTCGATCGCGTCGGTGACGCCGTCGGCGTCGAAATCGTCCTCGATCACCCCGCAGGTGCCGTTGTTGGTCACGCCCTGCTTCTGGCAGGTTTCGGGCGCGATCTGGACGCAGGTCTCCTGGCCGGTGCAGTTCTGGTTGGTCGTGCAGACGCGCGTCGGGGTGTTGCTGCAGTGCCCGGTGGTCGGACAGTTGGCGTCCGAGGTGCAGAAGAGGTCCGACCGGTTGCACGAGCCGACCGCCAGCGCCACCTGTTGCGGGTTGCCGCAGTCGCCATCGCAGGCGTTGCCGATGCCGTCGGCGTCGTTGTCGAGCTGGGTCGGGTTCGCGGTGCGGACGCAGTTGTCGTTGCGGTCCTTGATGCCGTCGCCGTCGGCGTCGTTGCTGGTGCTGTTGCAGACGACGCCCTTGTTCGAGCCGCCGCCCGCCGGAACCTGGTTGGCGTTGTAGACGTCCGGGCAGTTGTCCACGCCGTTGACGACGCCGTCGAAGTCGAGGTCGTCGAAGTCGCAGGCGTCACCGACCCCGTCGGCGTCGGAATCGGTCTGGGACGCGTTGGCGATGCCGGGGCAGTTGTCGCACAGGTCGCCGTCGCCGTCGAGATCAGTGTCGGTCTGGGTCGGGTTGTAGAGCAGCGGGCAGTTGTCCGAGCCGTTGGGGATGCCGTCGGCGTCGAGGTTCGAGAAGTTGTCCTCGTTCAGCGCCCCGTCGCCGTCACCGTCGCACTCGGGATCGATGTAGTAGAAGGTCATGTTGGTGTCGCCGGCCGGGTTCGTGAACAGCAGGCTGTTGTTGTCGAACAGCGTGCCGATGACCACGTTCCCCTTGAACAGGCCGGGGCTCACCTCGGGAATCGAGAACGACTTCTTCGGGTGCTTGGCGACCGCGGCGCCGGTCGACACCAGGATGGCGTCGGTGTCGGTGACGCCGTAGACGGTGACCGAACCGGTTCCGGCGCGCCGCGGGTCGTCGACCGTGATGCCCACCGTCTCGTTGCACTCATAGAGGGCGAGGCGGTCGACGGTCATCGTGGCGCACTGCTGACCGGCCGGCTGGCCCGCGCCGCCGAAGCGGCTGCAGGCGGGCGTCGGCTCGTTGTTCGGATGCACCTCGTCCCACTCCAGCACGACGTCGTCGACGCCGAACCCGTAGTCGACGACCGAGGCGGCCTGCTCCTCCACCCAGAGGCCGATGCCGATCTGCCAGCGGTTGCCCGCCGGCCCGGGGGCGAAGGCGCCGGTCGGCTCGCCCTGCCCGGGCCCGAGGTTCAGGTAGATGAGCCCGTCCTCGTACTCCAGCATGGCGATGTCCATGTTGCGCTCGGGGCCCGCCACGGTGTTCTGCTCGCAGCAGAGCGCCGGGTTGCCGCACCCGGGGGCGCAGATCTGCGGCGCTCCGGGGATCGGCTGCGGAATGAAGTCCGGCAGACCGACCGGGATCGGGCTGGCGCTGTTCACATTGGTGTTCTGCGTGAAACCGGTGAACCCGGTCTCGTCGCCGGTCACCTGGGGGTTGCCGGGCTGCAGCGACAGGTCGGGGTCGGTCAGCGTCCCGAAGGTGCGCTGCGGCGTGTTGCTCTGCGGATCGATGCCGTAGTTGTAGGCATTGAAC
>DATKFL010000102.1:0-8550 GCA_035511355.1 Dongiaceae bacterium | reverse complement strand
GCGGCACCGATCACCGCCGCGAGCAGCTGGCGCAGGCGCTCCCGGAGCTGCCGGAGAAGGCGCTCGCGGTCGGCGAATCGTTCGAGGCGGTCGTGCCGATGCGCCTGCCGACCGCGGGCGGGCATGGCGACACGGCGATGGAGACCCGCTGGGTCTATACGTTGCGCGCGGTCGACGGGCAGCACGCCGGCTTCGACCTGCGCATGGTGCTCCCCGACGCCTCGTCGGCGTCGCTCTCGAACGGCCGGTCGCTTGTGGTCGCGGGCGGCGCCCGCGGCACGGCCGATTTCGATCTCAAGGACGGCCTGTTCACCCGGATCGCGCTCGACGCGGAACTCGATCTGACCTACGGCGTGCCGATGCCCCCGGGCGTCACGCCGCCGGGTGCCGCCACGCCCGGAGCCTCGTCCTCGAACGACGGCTCCCCCGCCGTGGCGCCGACGCCGCCGGTCCTGACGCTGAAATCGAAACTGACCGGCCCGATCCGGATCGAGATGGGGCGGCAGGCGGCGCACTGAGCCGCGCCGACCCCGCCGGCCCGCACCCGCCGCGCTACTTCTGGACCTTGTAGGCCGGCCGTTTCATCTCGGGCGGCGGGTTCTTCTTGAGCTGCTCGAGCACCCAGTCGATGGCGCGCTCCAGTTGCGGGTCGTGTCCCGACACCATCAGGTCGGGGGCGTTCTCGACCTCGATGTCGGGGTCGACGCCGTGATTCTCGACCAGCCACTCCCCCTTGCGCGGGTCGTACATGCCGAAGTCGGGCATCGTGACCGCGCCCCCGTCGACGAACGGCAGGTTGTGGCTGATCCCGACGAGCCCTCCCCAGGTCCGCTTGCCGATCACCGGGCCGATCCCCTGCTGGCGGAAGTAGAACGGGAAGGCGTCGCCGCCTGAACCGGCGTACTCGTTGATCAGGATGCACTTCGGCCCGTCGATCGCGTAGGTGGGCGTGTAGAACCCCTTGGCGTCGCGGTTCGACCAGGCGACCCAGCGGGTCTGCCGCAGCCGATCGATGAAGAAGTCGGGGATGAAGCCGCCGCCGTTGAAGCGCTCGTCGACGATGATCCCGTCGCGTCCGACCTGAGGGTAGTACTGCTTGGTGAACTCCTGCATCCCCGCGATCGCCGTGTTCGGCACGTGGATGTAGGCGATCCGACCTCCGGTCGCCTTTTCGACCTTCTCGCGATTTCCCCTCACCCAGGCGGTGTAGCGCAGCGAGTTCTCCTCGCCCGCCGGCTTGACGGTGAAGGTGCGCGGCTTCGGATCGTCGGGAGTCGAGCCGACGGTGATCAGCGTCTGCTTGCCGGTGGTCCCCTCGAACGCCGCGTAGAGATTCTTCGGCGCCTTGAGGTCGTGACCGTTCACCTGGAGCAGGTAATCGCCCGGCTTCACGTCGATCCCCGGTTCGCCGAGCGGCGCGGCGGTCGCGGCGTTCCAGTCGCGGTCGCGATAGATGGTCGCGAAGCGGTATCGACCGGAGGCGTCGTCGAGCGTGTAGTCCGCCCCGAGCAGTCCGATGTCGATCTTCGGCACCTGCGGCACGTCGCCTCCGCCGACGTAGGCGTGCGACGTCGACAGCTCGCCGATCAGGTCTCCGAAGATGTAGTTCAGGTCGGCGCGGTGCGCGACGTACGGGACCAGCTGCCGATAACGGTCGCCGATCGCTTTCCAGTCGAGCCCGCCCATCGCCGGGTCGTAGTAGAAGTCGCGCTCGAGCCGCCAGGCCTCGTTGAACATCTGCATCCATTCCTGGCGCGGGTCGACGACCGCCATCAACCCCGAGGTCTCGACCTTGCCGTCGCCGACCTTCTTCCCTTCCGCGACCTCGACGATGCCCCACGCGTCACCGCCGTTGTAGAGCAGCTTCCCGCCGTCCCTGGAAAGCGAATACCCCGGAGCGACGCCCGCGACGACCATCGACTCCTTGCGCTTCTCGAGGTCGTACATCTTGATCGTGCCGGTGCCGGGGCCGTTGCCGTCCGGGTCGGGCTCGCCGACCTCGACGTAGATCAGCTTCCCCTTGACCGCGGAGAGGCCGGCGTAGCGGCTCGGCGGCACCGGGATCTCCGCGAGGCGCGCGCCGATGCCGTCGAGATCGATGACCCACGGCTTGACGGCGCCACCCTTGGCGTCCTTCCCTTCCTTGTCCTTGTCCTTCGCGTCGCCCTTCTTGTCGGCCGCCTTGTCCTTGTCGTCGTCCTTCGCTTCGGCCGACTTGTCGTCCCCCTTCTCCTCGTCGCTCTGCGGCGCGACCGGGGAGGCGAGCGAGGCGCGCAGCGGCGCCGCGTAGATCTTGTCGGTCCCGCTGAACTGGAAGTCGATCTCGAACTGGCCGAAGCGCGGATGCAGCGTCCGGCGCGAGATGAAATAGAGGTAGTCGCCCGCCGGGTCGAAGGCCGGCCCGAAGTCGTCGAACTGGCCGCCCGACACCGGGGTCACCTGGCCGCTCTCGAGCGCGTAGAGCATCACCCGGCCCATCGCGTTCGCCCCCACCTTGGAATAGGCGATGAAGCGCGAATCGCCCGAGAAGACGTAGTCGAAGATCTCGGCGAAGTCGCTCTTGTCGACCTTGGTCAGCTTGCCGGTTTCGACGTCGCACCACCAGACGGTCATCGTCTTGTCGCTGAACGCGATCTTCTTCGAGTCGGGCGACCAGCGCGGCGGGTAGCGGAAGGTGCCGCCTCCCTTGGTGACCTGGCGATCGGGCGTCTTGCCGTCGGCGCCGATGACGTGCACCTCGTACTCGCCGCTCTTGTCCGAGAGGTACGCGATCCACTTGCCGTCGGGGGACCAGGCCGGGTCGCGCTCGCGCGAGCCGGGCGACTGGGTCAGGTTGCGCGCGTCGCCCTTCTCCGCGGGAACGGTGAAGATGTCGCCGCGCGCGTCGAGCACGACGCGCTTCGCCGACGGCGACAGGTCGGCGGCGTTGATGAACTTCGAGACGTTCTTCAGCTCGGCCCGGGTCGCCGGCTTGTCATCCGGCACCATCACCTTGATCTGGGTGATCTTCTCCGACGGCAGGTCCATCACTTGAAGGTAGCCGCCGTTCTCGAAGACGATCGAGTTGCCGCCGATGCTCGGCCACTTCACGTCGTACTCGGCGAACTTGGTCACCTGGCGCTGGGTCTTCGTCTTGGTGTCGTACGCCCAGAGGTTGACCGTCCGTCCCCCCTTGTCGGTCGCGTAGTAGACGGTGTCCTGGAACCACATCGGCCACTCGTCGGCGCCCGGCCAGTCGGTCATCTTGAAGGCGCTGTTTTTCTCGAAGTCGTAGACCCAGATCTCCGGCGCGTTGCCGCCCTGGTAGCGCTTCCAGGTGCGGTTGTCGTACGACGGCATGACGTACGCGATCCGCTTGCCGTCGGCGGAGAGCGTGGCGTAGCCGGCGGTCGGCAGCGGCAGGAGCGTCTCGAACCCGCCCGCGGCCGGCACCTTGAAGAAGCGGTCGTAGCGGCGGATCGACGACGCGCGCGGCGAGCGGATCAGGATCGACTTGCCGTCCGGGTACCACTCGGAAACCTGGTCGTTGTCGGGGTGCCAGGTCAGGCGCACCGGCTCGCCCCCCTCCATCGGCACCGTGTAGGCGTCGACGTTGCCGTCGTACTCGCCCGTGAACGCGACCGTGCGGCCGTCCGGAGAGATCTTCGGGAAGCGCTCGACCCCCTCGTGCGTGGTCAGCCGCAACGCGACGCCGCCGGCGCGGGCCACGGTCCAGAGATCGCCGGCGTAGACGAAGACGATCCGGTCTCCCTGGATGTCGGGCTGGCGCAACAACCGGCACTCTTCGAGCGCCAGCGCGGGGACGGCGGGGGTGAGGGCGGCAACGGCGGCCGCGGCGATGAGAAAACGACGGAATACGGGCGTCATGGCGATCGGGTCCTCCACGGGGCGGAGCGCGTGCGCCCCGCCCGGTCTCCGATTGAAAGGCGGAAGGATAGGCTTGCGCCTTCGCGAAGGTCAACAACGCCGGATCGGCGGGTCAGGTTCCCGGGGCGGGGGAGTGGAGCGGGCTACGGGCGGGCGAGCGTCGTGCGGTTCATCAGGGTGTGCGCCCGGTCGGCCTCGCCGCTCCCGGGCCACTGCGCGACGATCTCCTCGAGGATCGGACGGGCGCGCTCGGCGCGGCCGCTCTCGATCAGCACCTCGGCGAGGCGCACCTTGAACAGCGGCTGCGCCGGGTTCTCGCGCGCGCCGCGCTCGAAGTACTTCTCGGCGACCGCCAGTTCGCCGCGGTCCTTCATCAGATTACCGAGGCCGAGGAGCGCCGGCGGGTATCCCGGGGCCACGTACAGCGCCTCGTGGTACAGCCGGATGGCGCCGACGACATCTTTGGGGCCGGCCTCGAGCATCTTGGCCAGGGCCGCGGCCACTTCCGGGTTCGCCGGGTCGAACGCCCGGACCCGCTCCTCGATGGCGATGGCGCGGTTGTAGTCGCGCGCCTCGGCCATCTCGATCGCCACCTTGTGGCAGGCGTGCGGGTCGCACACGGTGGCGTCCGCGCAGGCCAGGCAGGCCTCGGCCGTCACTCCCTTGGTGGGAGCCGAGAGGATCTGCGGGGCGACGAGGACGAGCCCCTGGAGGACGGCAAACGCGGCGGCGGTTCTCAGGATGATCTTCACCGGCGACCCTCCGACCGGCCCGCGGCGACGCACGCACGGAGGGCCGTTCGCGGTTCAAGATTGGGCGCCGCCGGGAATTGCGCAACCCCTGACGAATCTGTAACCTCCGCGCCCGGAGGATCGCCCATGCTCCGCACCTCGTCCGGCCGTTTCGCCTTCCCGGGAGCCGCCCTCCCGGGGGCGCTGCTTCTCGCCCTGACCGTGACCCCGCTCCCCGCCGCATCGACCTCCGCGGCTCCCCACCCGTCCCCGCCGGGCGCGGGCGGGACCGGCGCCCCGGGCGGCACCGGCGGCAGCGGTCGTCCCTCGAAAGCGCCGGTCGAGGCCGACCTCGTGCTCTACGGCGGCCCGGTTTACACCGTCGACGCGGTGCGCACCTGGGCCGAGGCGGTCGCGATCCGCGGCGAGAAGATCGTCTACGTCGGCACCACCAAGGGGGTCGCCCCCTACATCAATCCGAAGCGGACCCGGAGCGTCGATTTGCGCGGCCGGATGGTCCTGCCCGCCTTCCAGGACGCGCACATCCATCCGATCTCGGGTGGCGTCTCGTACGCCGTCGGCTGCCCGCTCTACGGAATCGAGACCGAAACGAAGGGGGCCGCCGCCGTCAGGGAGAAGTACCTCGCGAAGATCGCCGGGTGCGCCCGCAAGCTCCCGCCCGGCGACTGGGTGCGCGGCGACGGCTGGCTCCTGCCGGCCTTCGCGCCGACCGGGATTCCCGACAAGCGCGGGCTCGACGCCATCCTCCCCGACCGTCCCGCCTACTTCGAATCGTCGGACGGGCATTCCGCCTGGGTGAACAGCAAGGCGCTGGCGATCGCCGGCATCGACGCCACAACCCCCGACCCGGCGGGCGGCCGGATCGATCGCGACCCGAAGAGCGGCGAGCCGATCGGCGGGCTGCAGGACAGCGCGATGGCGCTGGTCTCCGCGAAGATCCCGCCTTACACGCACGCGCAACGCACCGAGGGGCTGCGCTACGCGCTCCGCATGCTCAACCGTGACGGCATCACCTCGTTCCAGGACGCCAGCGTCGAGGAGGATTCCCTCCGGATCTACCGGGAGCTGGACGAGGCGGGCGCGCTGACCGCACGCGTCGTCGCGTCGCTGTGGTGGGAACGCTCGGGGGGCCTCGAGCAGGTGGCGCGGTTCGTCGACCTGCGCCGGCGCTACACCAGGGGCCGCCTCCGCGCCACCACCGTCAAGGTGATGCAGGACGGCGTGATGGAGGTGCAGACCGCCGCGGTGCTGGAGCCCTACATCGGCAAGGGACCCGGGCTCGGCCTCACCATGATCCCGCCCGACTTCCTGAAGGAGGTGGTCGTCGCCCTCGACAAGGAAGGCTTCCAGGTCCACTTCCACGCGATCGGCGACGCCGCCATCCGCGAGTGCCTCGACGCGGTCGAGGCGGCCCGGCGCGCCAACGGCGCGCGCGACGCGCGGCACCACCTGAGCCACATCGAGCTGTTCAACCCGTCCGACGTCGCGCGTTTCCGCGCGCTCGGCGTGGTGGCGAACTTCCAGCCTCTCTGGGCCTACGCCGATCCCTACATCACCGACCTGACGCTGCCGTTCCTGAGCCCCGCGCGGCAGCGCTGGCTCTATCCGATTGCGAGCCTGTTCAAGAGCGGCGCGGTCGTGGCGTTCGGCAGCGACTGGTCGGTCTCGTCGGCGAACCCGCTCGAAGAGCTCGAGGTCGCGGTCACCCGGATGGGACCGGACGGCGAGACGAAGACGCCGTTCATCCCGGAAGAGCGGATCGACCTGCGCGACGCGCTCGCCGCCTTCACCCTGAACGCGGCCTACGTGAATTTCCAGGAGGAATCGACCGGGTCGATCGAGGTCGGCAAGCTGGCCGACCTGATCGTCCTCGACCAGAACCTCTTCACGATCCCGCCGGAGAAGATCTCGGAGGCGAAGGTGCTGCTGACGCTTCTGGGCGGGAAACCGGTCTTCGGGAACTGGGATCTGAGCCCGCCGGCGGACGACGCCGGCTCGAGCGGCGGCTAGTGCCGACCTGACGGGTGCGGCTTGGGCCCGCCGGGGCGGCCGTTCCCGTGCGAACCGCCGTTGCTCGTCCCGCCGCCGGGCGTTCCGTGCGGCGGCGGCACGCCGAGGCCGCCGCCCGACTGGCTGAACGGCACGAGGACATCGGCCGAAATCTCGGCCGCGTTCCCCGAGCCGTCCTCGACCCGCCAGGTCAGCGTGTAGGTGCGTCCGGCGCCGAGGCCGCTGCGCTCGGCGCGCAGGAGGACCTCGAGGTCGGCGGTGCCGAGCGCCGCGCCGGCGATGTCGTCACGCGTCGATCCGTCCGCCCCGCCGAGCAGGTCATCCGGCTCGCTGCTCTTCGCCGACACCAGGGTGACGCGCACCGGACCGCACCGATCGGTGGCGGCGAGGTTGGCGCGCACGGTCGTGTACTGGTGATTCGGCGGCCAGAGACGCGCGGGCGTCATCGACGCGCCGGCGGCCGGCGCGGTGGTGTCGACCACGTCGACGAGGAACTCCGCCGCATCGCTCGCGCCGGCCCGGTCGGTCACGCGCAGCGTCAGCGAATGCTCTCCGAGCGGCAGGGTCACGGTCGCCACGGCGCCGTCGGCAAGGAGTCTCTGCGACGCTTCTCCGAAGTGCTCGAACCATTCGAAGTTCGCCAGGTCCTGCTGCTGCGGCGTCGAGTCGGGGTCGGTCGATCCGCGCCCGTCGAGCGTCACCCGGGCCCCGTCCGGCCCGGTGCACTCGAGGACGTTCTCCGCCCCCGGCAGCGCGCGCGGCGGACGATTCGGGAACGGTCCCTGGTTGCGGATGAGGGCAACGCCCCCGCCCGACACGCTCGGGACCAGGAGATCGAGCCGTCCGTCACCGTCCAGGTCCCCGGCAGTGAGGCCTCCCGCGGCGGTTGCCTGGACCAGCACCCGACGAGACACCCCCGGCGCGGAACCGAGCGGCCGAAGCAGCAATGACAGATCGCTGTTGTCATCGACGTCGTCCTCGGTGACGACATCGGGCAGGCCGTCGGCATCGAAATCCGCGAGCACGAGATCGGTCGGGCCGGAGTTGTGTGGAATGATGCGGGGCGGCGCGAATCCGCCGTCGGCGAGACCGGCATGGATCTCAAGGTTGTCGCCCAGGGTGAGCAGGTCGTCCCGGCCATCCCGGTCGAGATCCCCGGCGACCAGTCCCTTCAGGTACAGACCAGTTCCCACCACGGTGGGCGCCGCGAACAACCCGGGCCCAATCCCGCGCTGCACCGTCAATGCCTCTCCGGTGACGGCCAGATCGACCGCGCCATCACCGTCGAAATCGCCCGTGGTCACAGCCGACGGGAATGCCGTTCCGGCGGGCAGGACGAGGCTCGCGCCACCCACACTCCCCGGCCGGGAGAGCACCATGACCCGTCCGCCATCAGCCATGGACGGCACCAGGAGGTCCGCCACTCCGTCGCCCGTGACGTCCCCGGCGGCCAGGCCGCCCAGTTGTTCTCCTTGCACGAGCGGCAGCGGCGGTGCGAAGCCTCCGCCGCCTTGCGAGCGGAAGTACGAGAGCGAATCGGAGGATCGATTCCAGACCGCGACGTCGTCGCGTCCGTCCCCGTCGAGGTCTCGCACCACGAACCCGCGCGGATCCTCCCCCGTGTGCAGAACAATCGGCTCCGAAAAATGCCCTGATCCCGCCCCGAGCAGGATGTGCACCTGGGCGATGTATTCGTGCAGGGTCGCCACGTCGAGTCGTCCGTCGCCATCCAGGTCACCGACCTGCACCGCGAGGACCGCCGTGCCGCGCTCGAGGACCTCCGGTTCCTGTCCCATCGTGCCGTCGCCTCGGCCGAGGTTGATGGCAACTTCACCCCAGCGATTGTCGGATATCGCGGCGATGTCCAGGTTGCCGTTTCCGTCCAGGTCACCGATCGCCAGCGCGGCAGGACCAACCCCGG
>DATKFL010000101.1:0-6761 GCA_035511355.1 Dongiaceae bacterium | reverse complement strand
GCCGGGCTGGAGGGCCAGCCGGAAATCTCCATAGGTGCGCGCGTCGCGGCGCGGCAGCGGGATGCCGCCACCCTCGGCGAGCGAATGCCAGAGCGCCAGCATCGCGTCCCGGTCGGCGCCCGAGATCAGCACCGTCGGCCGGCCGCCGCGATCCGGAAGGCGGATCTCGATCGCCTCGCGCCCGCCGCTCACCTGGAGGATCGGGTCGGCGGGGAGCGCCGGCAGGAGAAGCCGGGCCGTGTGCCGCGCGACCGGCGCGAACCAGCCGGCATCGCCGTCGACGACGAGCCGCCAGGGCTCCGGCGTCGGGCCGACCTCGGAGGCGCGGCGGTCGGTCTCGAGATGCGCGGTCAACGCGTCGGCGCCGCAGATGGTGAACGCGTTCGGGAGGGTCGCGAGCGGCGCGCCGTCGGCGCCGGAGATCCGCACGTCGTACGGGCCGGGGGTGAAGCCGGCGGGGATCTCCTGGCGGAGGCCGTTCGGCGCGGGCATGGCCGGCGGCAGCGGCGGGTTGAGCCGGACGGTCTGCACGCCGCGCGGGCCGTCGGCGACCAGGCGCAGGTCGCCGGTCGCGGGCCCCGCCGCCACGCCGGTCGCGACGCCGGGCGTGTCGTAGACGCCGGTCTCGATCGGGGCCGCCGGGTTCGACACGTCGAACTCGAGGAGGCCGGCGAATCCGTCCGCGACCAGGAGCCGCGAGCCGGCGAGCGCGACGCCGGAAGCCGCGCCCGGGGTGCCGATCGTCCTGAGCAGCCGTGGCGTCGACGGCTCCGAGACGTCGAGGACCTGCACGCCGCGATTGAGATCGGCGACGAACGCGGTGCCGCCCGCGATCGCGACCCCGACCGCACGCCCCGGCGTGTCGAAGCGCGCCACGAACGCCGGGGCCGCGGGGACGGTGACGTCCATGATCACGAGGCCGCGGAAATCGTCCGCGACGTAGGCGTAGTGGCCGGCGACCGCGACCCCGCGCGCCGTGCCGGTGGTGTCGAGCGAGCCGAGAAGCGCGGGAGCCGCGGGGTTCGCGATCTCGACGATGGCGAGTCCGCGCGATCCGTCGGCGACGAAGGCCGTGTCGCCGGCGATCGCGACCGCCTGCGCGTCGCCCGGCGTGTCGGCCGCGCCGAGGAGGACCGGTCCGCCCGGCGCGGAGGGATCGACGACCAGAAGCCCCGCGACGCCGGCCGCCGCGAATCCGCGTCCGCCGGCGGCCGCGACCCCCAGGACCGGTGCGGGGGTCGGCATCCGAGCGCGGACCGACGGCGTTCCGTCGGCGCCGAGATCGAGGACCGCGAGCCCGCCGTCGCCGGTTGCGGCGAGACCGACGCTGCCCTCGACGGCGACCGCGAGCGACGACCCCGGAAGATCGGCGCCGCCGACGAGCGCCGGCGCGGCGGGGAACTGGACATCGATCACCTGGAGTCCGTTGGCCAGGTCGGCGACGTAAGCCTGGCCGTCATGCACCGCGACGTCGAAGAAGTAGGCGGTGTTCCCGACCAGGCCGCGGCTCCCGACCAGGCGCGGCCGCGCGGGGTCGCCGACATCGACCACCTGAAGCCCGCTGGCGCCGGCGGCCACATAAAGAAGATGGCCGTCCAGCGCCAGCCCGTTCGCCACGTCGGCCAGCGGCATTTCGGCGCGGAGCGCCGGGTGGGCCGGGTCGGAAAGATCGAGCGCCAGGAGCCCGCGGTGCGTGTCGGTGACGTAAGCGATCGGACCGGCCGCGGCCGGCCCGTCGAGGGCGACGCTCAGGATGTCGCTTCCCGCCGGTTCGAACGCCCCGATCTCGATCGGCGTGCCGGCTCCCGACACGTCGTAGATCCGGAGCCCGCCCGCGCCGTCGGCGAGATAGGCGCGCCCCGCGGCGACCGCGATGTCGTGCGCCGTGCCGGGGGTGAGGCACGAGCCGGCGTCGGTCGGCGATTCGGGGTCGGACACATCCACGACCCGCAGCCCGTCGATGCCGTCGGCGACGTAGGCGCGCAGACCCTCGAGCGCCATCGCCTGCGGGTCGACGAAGGTGTAGAAGGTCCCGAGCCGCACCGCGCCGCCCGGTCGATCGACGTCGACGACGTGCAGCCCGCCGATGAAGGTGTAGGGATTCAGGAAGGCGATGTAGGCGAGATGGTCGCGGGTCGCGACGCCGACGCCGCTGTCGCCGGTCTCGAACGAGCCGACCCGCGCCGGCTGCGCCGGGTCGGTGACGTCGAGGATCTGGATGCCTCCCTGTTTCGTGAGGTGGCTGTAGTAGGCGACGAAGACCCGGTCGCCGCGCACCTGGAGCGACCGCGCCCCCTCCGGGAGCGGATAGGTTCCCCGCAGGAACGGGCCGCCACCCGCGAGCGCGACGCGCGCCCCCGGTTCGAGGCCGACCCCCTGCACCTCGATCGCGGTCGGCGCGTCGGCCCGCCCCCGCGACGGGCTGACCGTCCAGGAGGGCGACTCGTCGGACAGCGCGCCGGTCGCCCCGAAGAGCATGACCCCCGCCAGGAGCGCCGCGAACGCCGGCGCGCCGGCGGGGAGTGCCGGAGCCTTCATGCGATGAGGTTCAGCTCGGTCAGCCCGAGCCCCGTGTAGCCCGGGAAGACGGTGTTCACCTTCGCCGGGTCGGCGCCCATGTGGTCGCGCAGGATCTCCCAGAAGATCGCCCGATAGTCGGTGCGCACCGACAGGTAGCGCGCCGAGGTGCCGAACATCACCCCGGCCGGCCAGGTCGAGGGGTCGCAGTTGTAGACGCCGCCGTTCACGGAGCCGCCGGCGACGAACAGGCAGGAGGCCACCGCGTGGTCGGTGCCGATGCTGCCGTTCTCCTTGCTGGTGCGACCGAACTCCGAAAGCGTCGTGACCACCGTGTCGTTCCAGATCGCCGGATAGCCGCGCGGGTCGTTCGCCGCCCCCGACAGGACGATCTGCAGCGACTTGAGCCCGTACGCCAGCCAGGAGAGCAGGGTCGCCTGCGACCCGCTCGCCGCGCCCTGCGAGTTGTGCGTGTCGAACGAACCGAGCTCGCACCCCGCCACGCGCGTGCCGTTGTTGTTGATCGCGTCCGACTCGAGGAGCGACAGCGCGCAGACCTTGAGCGACCGGAAGAAGCCGTACGACGACGACGGAAACATCCCGGGCGGGAAGCCGGGGTTGGTGGCGTCGCTCACCGGGAAGAGCGAGAAGCCGGTGTTCGGGTCCTTCGGGTCCCAGGTCGACTGGCTCCAGGAGCGGTACTCGTCGAGCGTGTCGACGAGCTTCACGCTGGTCTGCGACAGCAGCGGCCGGTACGGCTCGAGCCCGGTGAGGTTCGTGTACTCGCCGTCGAGGGCGGTGCTCAGCTTCGTGCGCTTCGGGTCGCCGTAGATGTAGTCGAACGAGTTCGGGTTGGCGATGTTGACGAACGGCTCCTGGCCGCGCAGCAGCACCGGCTGGTTCGACTGCACCGACAGCGCCGGCAGGAGGACGCCGGACGAGACCGCGTTCTCCTCGATGTAGCGGTACAGCCACCCCTCGAAGAGCTTGGTCTGGGTCGGGTTGCCGTTCTCCCAGACCCGCTGATCGTCGAAGTGCGACATGGTGTTGTTCGGGTAGCCGACGCGATGGATGACCGCGAGGTCGCCCGAGTTGAACAGCGGCATCATCGCCGACATCGCCGGGTGCAGGCGGGCGAAGCCGTTGCCGAGATCGAGCGAGGAAGCGTTCGGGATGTACAGCGTCGGCCGGTTGGTCGTGTTGTAGTCGGCGTCGCCGGCGGGGATGACGGTGTTGATGCCGTCGTTGCCGCCGCGCAGGAAGATGAACAGCAGCCGCTTGTTCGACGACGGCCCGGCCGCCATCGCGTGCTGGATGAACGCGCCGGGGAAGAGCGAGTTGATGCCCATTCCGGCGAGGGTCAGCCCGGCGCCGCGCAGGAAGGAGCGCCGGGCGCAGTCGCACTGTCCGTGATCGCTCATGGTCGTCTCCTACTGCTCGAGGAACTGGGCGAAGGCCATCATGAACCCGGCGGTCTCGCGAATCCGGGCGTCGGTGTAGTTGCTCACGACTCCGCTGTCGTTGGTGTTCAGGTAGTCGATGGCGCGCTGCCGCTCGGCGGCGGTCAGGCCGTTGCCGAACAGGATGCCGCTCAGGAAATCGACGATCGCCGGCGCGTTGTTCGGCGTCGGCGTGGTCGCCACCCCGTTGGCGTTCAGGAGGCCGATGACGTCGGCCCCGTAGCTGGTCGCGGTGCGGGTCGCCATGTCGAGGCCGAAGTTCTGGCGGTCGAGGAGGTTGTTGGTGTCGATCCAGTCCCCGCCGGCCTCGGGGTAGCCGGTCGGCACCGGGTTCTGGTGGAACAGCTCCGCCATCCGTTGCAGGTAGGTGCGCACCCCGGTCATGCCGTCGGTCATGCCGCGCACGGCGCGCAGTCCCGAGACGACGTGCTCGAACGGCGTCTTGATCTTGCCGCCGACGTGGCCCGGGTCCCTGAACGCCGCCTGGGCGAGCACGGCGCGCAGCACCTCGCGCAGGTCGCCGACCCCGTGCGGGTTGGCCGGGTTGTTCCAGGCCGCCACCACCGCGTCGATCATCGCCTGGGTCGGGTTCTCGTCGACGAAACGCTGCAGGAGCTTCTTCGCGATGAACTTCGGCGTCGACGGGTGCGCGCAGATCGCGTCGAACGCCAGTTGCGCGTCGGCCACCCCGGCCGACGGGTTGCCCGCCGTCGACGGGATGATCGCCTGGTACGGCGTGCCGGCGAACAGGGTCTTCTGCGACGTGTCGTGCCGCGAGATGCGGAAGTTGCTGACCCAGAGGCCCGGCGGCTCGGTGGCCGTCCCGTAGGTGTTGCTCGGGATGCAGGCGGACAGCGGGTCGGCGGCGACCGCCGCGTCCTTCTTGCAGACGTTCCAGCCGGTGAACACCTTCGCCAGCTGCACGATGTCGCTCTGGGTGTAGCCGCCGTCGACGCCCATCGTGTGCAGCTCGAGCACCTCGCGCGCGTAGTTCTCGTTCGGCGCCGTGGCGATGTTGTTGTCGGTGTCGAGGTAGATGATCATCGCCCGGCCGAGACCGCTGGCCTCGAGGATGTCGCGGAAGGTGCCGTTGAAGGCGAGGTCACGGAACAGGTTCTGCGCCTCGTAGTGCAGCGCCGCCGCCTCCGAGAGCTGCAGCGCGGGATACAGGGTCGCGTAGAAGTTGAAGAAGTCGTACGACTCCTGGTGATCGGTGTTGAAGTGGTTGTCCCAGAACATCGTCACCTGCTGCTCGAGCTGGCGGCGCGCGTAGACCGCGTTGACGACGTCGAGGCCGTACAGCTCGTTGACGTTCTCGGGGGGCACGAGGGAGGTCCGGCGGTTGATGAGCTCGTTGTTGCTCGATTCGTCGATCGAGGCCGGGTTCAGCTGCTCGTCG
Source organism: Dongiaceae bacterium (assembly GCA_035511355.1). GTDB lineage: Bacteria > Acidobacteriota > Polarisedimenticolia > Gp22-AA2 > Gp22-AA2 > DATKFL01. The sequence continues at coordinate 1,385 of DATKFL010000101.1, read as the reverse complement.
ATGTACCCCTGCAGGCCGAGGGCGGCGAGGCGGGCGCGGGTCCACTCGTCGCTGCCGTACCCGAGACGGTCGAACACGTGGTGCTGGATGATGACGTCGCACTTCCCCCGGAGCGGCCGGGCCGCGCCGGCCGACGACGTCCCGGCCGTCCCCTCGCCGTCGAGGTTCGATTCGCCGGTGACGAGATAGAAGAAGCCCTCCCCGACCGGCGGGTCGGCGGCGCTCGTGAAGCTGGTGGCGGCGATCTCGTCGCCGTGGCACTCCGCCCCGTCACCCCGGACGAGCCACGAGATCTGGCCGCGATAGATGTTGTAGTCGTTGGCCCCGGCGACGGGGGCCCAGGTGATTTGCGACGACGAGCCGACCAGAACGCCTGTGACTTCTCCAGGCGGGGCCGCTGCGGCGATCCCGATCCCGATCAGGAGAGCGACGCTTGCGGCGACCATGTTCCGGACGGCGGCACGGAGCCAGCACATGGGCGTCTCCTTTGCGGTTGACGAGTTTTTCTACGGCACGACTCAGGGCATGGAGTTCTTGTACCCCGTGATTGGTTGAGCGACTACCCAAAAATACCGTCGCCGACCGGTCGATGTTGTGTTGAGGACCGCCGAAAGCCGCGCCCGGTGCGGGCTACGCCGCATCGCGGGGGACAGGAGATTATTTTTTATGCCCGGGAGGTATCGAACGGGCCTGGGAACGAGGTCAGGCGGGCTGCCGCCCCCGGCGCATGCAGAGATCGATCGCCGCCTCGGGCCAGCGCGGGAACTGGAACGTGAAGCCGCGCCCGGTCAGGATGCCGGGCACGACGCGGCGGCTCTTCAGGATGAGCTCGGTCTCGGTGCGCATGAAGAGCGCGCCGATCTCGAGCATCCAGCGGGTCGCGGGCAGGCCGATCGAGACACCCGCCGCCTGCCGGAGCGCACGCATGAACGCGGCATTCGGCAGCGGCTCCGGCGCGGCGATGTTGACCGGGCCCGCGACGTCGTCGTGCTCGATGAGCCAGTAGAGCGCGCGGATGAAGTCGGTTTCGTGGACCCACGACACGTACTGGAGGCCGTCGCCGGAGGCGCCGCCGAGACGGCGGCGGACGAGGGTCAGCAGCGTGTCGAAGATGCCGCCCCGGTCGGGGCTCATGGTCATCGCCGAGCGCAGCAGGACCTTGCGGGTGCGCGGGACCGTCGCGCGCTCCGCCTCGCGCTCCCAGGCGGTCGCGACCTCGATGCTGAATCGCCAGGTCTCCGGGGCGTCCGGCTCGCCGCCGCCGATGCGGCCGGTCGCCTCGTCGTTCGGGGCGTCGTAGCGGTGCGCGTAGATGGTGGCGGTGCTGGCCTGCAGCCAGAGCCGCGGCGGCCGGCGCGCCGCGGCGATCGCCGCGCCGACGACGC
>DATKFL010000100.1:0-2656 GCA_035511355.1 Dongiaceae bacterium | reverse complement strand
ACACTCTTTCGGTCTACTACGGTCGCGGCGACGGTTCCTTCGAGTCGGCGACCTTTCTTCGTCTCGCCGCCTCGAATCTCTCCGGCGGTCTCGCGGCGGATATGGATGGCGATGGACGCGACGATCTGATCTTCGGGAAATCCTCGCCCTACAGCGCGGTCATCCTTCGTGGTCGGGCCGACAGGAAGCTGGAGTCGGTGGAGCTGCTGACGACGGCGGGATATCCGGTGGCGGCGGACGATTTGGACGGCGACGGGGATGTGGACCTCGTCGTCGGGAACCTTCCCGACCTGATCGGGGTGGCATGGAACTCCGGCGGCGGCACTCTGATCCCGGGGCCCACGGCGTCGATCCCCTACGCTCCCGGCCCCGTCGCCGCGGCCGATCTCGACGGAGACGGCCAAAAGGAGCTGCTTCTCGATTCTCCGTTTCAGGGGCCCGCCCACGGCTACTACGTCATCCTCCGCGTGGCGCCCGGCCTGGCGCCCGAAGTGGTGCAGCAGGTGCGGGGCGGCGGGGGAGGGAATGGGCTGCATGCGGCCGACCTCGATGGAAACGGCGTACCTGATGTCGTTTCGATCTCGAATCTCACCGGTCTGACGCAGGTCCAGCGGGGCCTCGGCGACGGCACAGTCCAGACGCAGACCGATGAGCCAGCGGGCGCGGATCCCTCCGCGCTTGCGGGCGGCGACCTCGACGGGGACGGGATCACCGACTTCGTCGTGACCAACCCAGCCTCGCGCACCGTCCGGGTCTTCCGCGGGAGCGCCGGCGGCGGTCTCGCGGCCGGCGCGACGGTGAGCCTTGCACAGGCGCCGAACCGCGTCACTCTCGCCGACCTCGACGCCGACGGCCACCTCGACATTCTCGCGGCATGCCCGGGGACGACGGCCAATCAGTTTCACGGGAATGTTTCGTGGTTCCGAGGTCACGGCAACGGCACCTTCGATCCGGAATCGGTGCTGGGAGCGCCCCTCAGCGCCCGCGACGTGCTGGTCGCCGACGTCGATGCGGATGGCGACCAGGACGTCCTGACCACCAGCTTCGGGGAAGTGGCGTTGTTGAGGCACGCGCTGGACGGCTCGTTCCAGCCCGCAGAGTTCGTCGGGGGCGGCGGCGGGACTGCCAGCGCGCTGGCCGCTGGCGACCTGGATGGTGACGGGGCGCTCGATGTGGTGGTGACGACCTTCAGCGTGGCGTCGCTCAGGGTGCTGCGCGGGAATGGCGACGGAACCTTCACGCCGAGCCAGATCAGTACCGTCGGGGGAATCCCCGCGGACCTGGCACTGGGTGACTTCGATTCGGACGGGAACCTCGACATCGCAATGGCCAATCAGTTGAGGCCTCCCTCCGGGTCGGGCACCGGGGTGCGCATGGGCGGCGGGCTGAGCGTCTTCTTCGGGCGAGGCGATGCAACCTTCCCGACGGCGGCCGGCGACCCGACGATCGATTACCTCGATGCGCGCGCCGTCGTCGCCGCCGATCTGAACGGCGATGGCAGGACCGACATTGCCATTGCGGATCGGCAGGGCCTGCTCAAGGTGATGCTCAACGACGGTGATCGGCTTTTCGCCGACGTCGACTACTACGGGACTGAATTGGATCCCGTCGATCTGCTCGCCGCGGACGTCGATCGAGACGGCCGGATCGATCTGCTGCTGGCCGACCAGACTGCTGGACGGATCTCGACCCTTCGCAATCACGGCCCGCACCCCGACGAAGATGGCGACGGGCTTGCCAACGCCGCCGACTCCTGCACCGACGCGGACGGGGACGGCTCCGGCGATCCCGGCTATCCCGCCAATACCTGCGCCATCGACAACTGCTCCACGGTGCGCAACGTCGGCCAGGAGAATGAAGACGGCGACGCGTTCGGCGACGCCTGCGATCCCTGTCCGGACGATCCCCTGAACGACTGGGACGGCGATGGTCGCTGCGGCGCGCAGGACCACTGCGCGGCCGCCTTCGATCCCCTCGAACTCGATCGCGACGCCGACGGGATTCCCGACGCGTGCGACAACTGCCGCCGGGCTTCGAACGCCGACCAGGCCGACGCGAACCACGACGGCTTCGGCGATGCATGCCAGCCGACGGTCAGCATCCGGAGCATCGAACCGGATGCGACGGGCACGACCCTCGTGGTGACGCTGCAGGCGAGCGATCCCCAGGGGTCGCCTCTCTCGGCGCAGTATTCCTTCAGCGGCTTGCCGAAGCCGTTTTTCGTCGCGAACCTCCTGCGTCAGGATTTCACCTGCGCGGCGATCGCCTCGCTGGGTGGGCTGCCGGGGACCGGCCTGGTCTATGCGTTCGATCCGTCGATCCCGATTGAGCCCACGCTTGTCGACGGCGATTCGGCCCTGGCCGACGTGCTCGGATTGGTCTGTGGTGACGGGTTGCCTGACTACTATTTCGGGTCCGGTGACTGCTCGGATTCGGGGACCCAGGTCCGCGACCAGTTCCTCCAGCTTCGACTGCTTCGCCCCGGAGACAGTATCTGCATCCGGTCCACCCTCGGCGGCTACACCTGGGACTACCAGATCGACGACGTCGCCTATGGCGACGCAGGTCTCTCGGGGCTGCTCAGTCCCGCCCGGCCGCCGGCGTGGTCCCCGATCGACCTCTCCGAACCGCAACCAGTTCCGCTCGAGGCCTTTGC
>DATKFL010000099.1:0-10072 GCA_035511355.1 Dongiaceae bacterium | reverse complement strand
CCGCTCCCGTCCGGACCGGAAGCGTCGGCCTGCACGGCGGCCGCGTGCGCCGGGCTGGCTCCCCCCGGCACGACCCGCGGCGGGAACCCGACCACCGGAGGCGCGTCGAAGCGCCCGCCACCGGGCGTCGGGGTGAACTGCTGCCCCGGGGCGGCGGAGTCGTCACCGAAGGCGAAGAAGCCGCACAGGCGACCGAGGAGCGTCACCGCGAGCGCGCCCATGTAGGCGACCGCGGCGCCGAGGAAGAGAACGCCGAACTCCATCTGGGCCGAGAACCCGAACAGGACGATCGGGATGGCGCCGACGATGATCATCCCGAGCCCGCCGGCGTGGATCGAGTAGACGACGTAGAGATCCCCCAGGCGCCCGCGGAAGGTGGTGACCCAGAGATCCTTCGAGAAGATCGCGCCGAAAGTCTCGGCGCGCACCGCGATGATCAGGGCGATCGGCGGCATCACCGTGAGGCCCAGGAGCAGGAAGACGATCGACGCGATCACCGCCTTCGACGTCAGGGCCATGAGGAACGGGGGGAGCACGAAGGGGCTCAGCGACGCGCCCGCGGGCGGCGCGCCGAACGCCGCCGCGCCGCCGTCACCGCCGCCGTTCAGGTCGACGTGCGCGGTCGGCGCGGACGTCGCCGAGGCGAAGGCGATCGTCAGCATCACCACCGGCGGCACGAGCGCCACGAGGCTGATCGCCAGGTAGCGGAGCGCCACCAGCACCGTGAGCGGCCAGGATCCCCCAGCGGTCGACAGGATGGTGCCGCGGAACTCCCCCGACATGCCGTTGAGCGCGAAGCGCGCCAGCGCGATCGAGATGACGATCTGCACCAGCAGCTGCGCCAGCCCCGGGTTGCCGATGAACGTGAAGATGAAGGAGACCGCCAGGACGACGGCGCCGAGGATGAAGGCGGTGATGGCGGTGCCCGGTGACGTGGCGTCGACCAGGACCCTGCCCACGATCCCGCCGAACGCGGTGACTCGATCTTCGCGCATCGACTCGACCTCGCGAATACGCCGCCTATATTTAATGCCGCCCGGACGGCGGTGCCAGCGGCGGGGCCGCCCGGTGCGTCCACGCGCCCCGCCGCCGGGGAGGAATACGAAAATGTTCCTGAGCGCTCTGCGCATCCGGATCGGGATGGCGGTCGCCGGCGTGCTGATGGCCGTCGGCTGGGCGGCGTTCGGGCATTCGCTCCTCCCGAGCACGCAGGCCCGCATCCTGATCGAGTTCGGCTCCGATCCCGACCGCTTCACCGGCCTCGACGTCGAGATCGACGGGCACATCGCCGGGCAGCTGGAGCGCGTCGGTCAGTCGACCCGCACCGCCTTTCCGGTCGAGCCGGGCACGCACCAGGTGCGCGTCGTCGGCCCCGCTTTCGACAGCGCCCCGGCTCCGATCGAGGCGCGGCATTCCGGCATGAGCACGATGGTGCTGCTCGAGTACTCCGAGAGCCCGGGCGCCGGCGGCCGTCCCGCGCTGACACTCCGCCAGTAACTCCCAGCCCGCCGCCCGCCACCCGCCACCCGCCGCGCTATCATGGGGCGCCGGACGCCTCCGATGCACACCCTCCATGAAGTTCGACGCGCCTTCGTCGCCTGCGCGACGATCGGCCTGCTCGCGACCGTCGCCGCCGCGGCGGCCGCGCCCGCCGCCGCCGCAGCGGAGGACCCGACCCCGGCCGCGAGTTCTCCTCCGCCCGCGACCCGCCCCATCAAGGGCGAGTGGACCGAGTACCGGAGCGCCCACTTCACGGTCCTGGCGGACGCCGCGCCCCGGCGCGCGCTCGATCTGCTGCGCCGTCTCGAGCGCTTCCGGAAGATCCTGTCGATGCTGTACCCGAAGCTCACCGTCGACGCACCGGTCGAGACCCAGGTGCTGGTGTTCCGTGATCCTGGAACGCTCGAGCGCTTCGGGCCGCGCTACGAGGGGCGCGCGGTCGAGATCAACGGGGTGTTCGTGTCGCGCCCCGACGCCAACCTGATCCTGGTGAGCGGCTCTTCGCAGATCGACCCGCTGCCCACGGTCTACCACGAGTTCATGCACTACTTCGCCGCCACGAACTTCCCGCCCCTGCCGCTCTGGTTCAACGAGGGGCTGGCGGAGTGCTACGAGACCTTCCGCACCGACGAGTCCACCGCCGAGATCGGCCGCGTCAAGGAGGACCACGTCGCCTACCTGCGCGGCTCCATCCTGATGCCGCTCGAGCAGCTGTTCTCGATCGGCCACGACTCACGCGACTACAACGAGGGGGATCGGCGCGGGGTCTTCTATGCCGAGTCGTGGGCGATCACCCACTACCTTCTCTGGGACAACCCGCAGCGCAAGCCGCAGCTCGCGGACTTCCTCGAGCGGCTGGAGGCGCGGCGGCCTCCGGCCGAGGCGTTCCGCGAGGCGTTCGGCACTGACTTCGAGTCGTTCCAGATCGAGATCAAGCGGCACATCGAGCAGAACCGCTTCCATCACACCATCGCGCAGTTCAAGGACCAGTCCTTCGAGAAGGAGGTGCGTACCCGGGCCGTCGACCCGGACGAGGCCGCGGCGCGGCTCGCCGAGGTGGCGATCTCCTTCGACGCGACCCGCGCTCCGGAGGCGGAGGCGCTCCTCGCGCCGGCGCTCGCCGCCGCGACGCCGCCGGCGGCAACCTGGCGGGCGCTCGGCCAGGTGCGCGCCGCCCAGGGGAAACCCGACGAGGCGATCGCGGCCTGGTCGAAGGCGGTCGCCGCCGATCCCTCGGATGCGCGCGCCGGTCTCTTCCTCGGGCGGGCGTTCCTCGAACGGACCGACGCGGCCTCGATCGCCGCGGCGCGCGCCACGCTGCGGCGCGTCATGCAGGCCCGGCCGGACCTCGCCGAGCCGGCGATCGCGTTCGGGCGCGCGCTGACCATGGCCCCCGGAGCCATCGCGAAGCCGGACCTCGACTTCGCCATCGAGCGCCTCCAGGGCGTCCTCAAGATCCTCCCCTACCGCGCCGACGCGGCGGTGGACCTCACCACGCTGTATGTCGAGCGCGGCGACCTCGACCGCGCCGAGGCGTTCGCCCGGAGCGTCCTGCCACGACTGACCGATCCCGCGCTGGTCGACAGCATGCGCGCCTACATCGCCGCGCGCCGCCCGGTCCCGGTGGCGACACCCGGCGCCGTGGCGGATGGCACCGATCCCGCGGCGGAGGCGCCGGACGATCCGCCGCCCCTGGCCCCGGTCGCGCCGCCCCCGAGCGCGGCGCGGACCGTGCCGGTGGGGCCGACCGACATCACTTCCGGAGCGGCCGAGGGCCGCCCCGGGGTGCCGGATGACGCGGAGATCAGGCGCCTGCGATCGATCGATCCCGCGACGCTGCGCGAAGGCGAGTGGTACCTGGTCTACAACCAGGCCGCGGCCCTCGGAAACGTCCGCCGCTACAAGGAGGCGCTGGCGCTCCTCGATCGGATGACACCCGCCTGCCGCTACCCCGACCTGAAGGATCAACTGGTCGCGCTGGCGACGCGTCTCCGGCGCGACGCCGCGCGCGCGGGCTCCGCCGGGCGCTGAGCCCGTCGCCGCGCCGGTGCGCGGCACGTCGGTTACAATCGGCGCCTCACACGGCGAGATGTCCGGATCCCGCCCCAGGAGGCCGCCATGTCCGAAGCCCGCCCGACCCAGCGCATCGAGACCCTCGCCGTGCACTCCGGCGCCCGCCGTCCCGGACCGGAAGGATCGGTCGTCTTCCCGATCTACCAGTCGACGGTCTACACCTACGACGAGGCGGCCGGCTACCACGACATCAAGTACCTCAGGTTGAGCAGCACTCCGTCGCAGCACTACCTGCACGACAAGCTGGCGGCGCTCGAGGGGGCCGAGGCGGCGCTCGCGACCTCGTCCGGCATGGCGGCGGTCACCGGAAGCCTGCTCACCCAGGTGAAGATGGGCGACCACATCCTCGCCGGCGACACGCTGTACGGCGGCACGCACACCTTCCTGAAGGACCACGCGCCGCAGCACGGCCTGAGCGTCTCGTCCGTCGACCCGGCGAAGCCCGAGACCTGGAAGGCGGCGCTTCGCCCGACCACCCGGGTGTTCCTGGTCGAGTCGATCACCAATCCCCTGATGCGGGTGGCGCGCCACAAGGAGGTCGTCGCGTTCGCGAAGGAGCACCGGCTCGTGACGATCATCGACAACACCTTCGCCACGCCGGTGAACTTCCGGCCGATCGGCCTCGGCTACGACCTGGTGTTCCACAGCGCCACGAAGTACCTCAACGGGCACTCGGATCTCGTGGCCGGCTGCGTCGTCGGCTCCAAGGCGATGATCGAAAAGGTGCGTCACACGGCGAACCACTTCGGCGGCATCCTCGACCCGCACGCCGGCTATCTCCTGGCGCGCGGCATCAAGACGCTGGCGCTGCGGGTGCGGCAGCAGCAGGCGACCGCCCTGGCGCTGGCGCGGGCCCTGGCGGGGAACGCCAAGGTCGCGGCGGTGAACTATCCCGGTCTCGAGACCCACCCCGACCACCAGCACGCGCGCGAGCTCCTGTCGGGGTTCGGCGGGATGCTGTCGTTCCGCCTCAAGGGCGGGCTCGCGGCGGTCGAGCGCTTTATCGCGGCGGTGACCATCCCGTACCACGCGCCGAGTCTCGGCGGCGTCGAGACGCTGGTGGTGCGGCCGGCGGTCACCTCGCACGGCGGCATCCCGAAGGCGGAGCGCGACGCGCTGGGGATCACCGAGGACCTCGTGCGGGTCTCCTGCGGCATCGAGGCGACCGAGGATCTGCTCGAAGACTTCCGCCAGGCGATCGACAAGGCCTGAGGGACCCTGCCGTGGTGATTCGACCGGCGGATGCCGCCGAGATCCCCGCCGTCCGTGCGCTCTTCGAGGAGTACGGCGCCTCCCTCGGGTTCGACCTCTGCTTCCAGAACTTCTCGGCGGAGATGGCAGGACTGCCGGGAGACTACGCGCCGCCGCGCGGGGCGTTGCTGCTCGCGTTCGATGCGGCCGTGGCGGAGCCGGTCCTCGGCTGCGTCGCGTTGCGGCCTCTCGAAGCGGGAATCTGCGAGATGAAGCGGCTCTACGTCCGCCCCGCCGGTCGTGGCTCGGGCACCGGACGCCGGCTGGCGGAGGCGATCGTCGATGCCGCGCGTCGGATCGGCTACGCGCACATGCGGCTCGACACGCTGCCGACGATGGGGCGCGCGATCGCGCTGTACGAGGCGCTCGGATTCCGCGACATCCCGCCCTACCGGGTCAATCCGATTCCCGGGGCGCGCTACCTCGAGCTCGAGCTTTCGAAGGGCTGAGCGGGCGCGCGGATCAAGCCCCGCCGAGCACTGCCGCCAGTTTCTCGAGGGCGATGTTCGCGCCGCACAGCACGATGCCGACGCGGCGGCCGCGGAAGCGCGACGCCGTCTTGAGATAGGCCGCCACGGCGACGCCGGCCGCGCCTTCGATCATCGTGTGGTGGTGGCCGAGGACCAGGCGCATGGCGGCGGCAATCTCCGCTTCGCTGACCAGCACGCTGTCGTCGATCACCCGGCGGCAGAGATCGAAAGTGATCGTCCCCGCCTCGACCGCGCCGGCGGTGCCGTCCGAGAGAGTCGGCTTCGACTCCATCGTGAGCACGCGCCCGGCGGCGAGCGAGTGGTGCATGACCGCGGAGTTCTCCGGCGAAGCGGCGATCACCTCGACCCGCCGGCCGATCCCCTTGAGATAGCCGCCGACCCCGCCGATCAGCCCGCCGCCGCCGAGCGCCACGAAGAGAACGTCGAGGTCCGGCGCCTGGCGCGCCAGTTCGACGCCGAGGGTGCCCTGCCCCGCGACGATGTCGGGATCGTTGTAGGGGGAGATGTACGGCAGCCCCTCGGTCTCGGCGTGGCGGCGCGCCAGGAGCTCCGACAGGCCGCTGTCATTCCCTTCGGCGCGCACCTCGGCGCCGCGCTCGCGGATGGCCGCCACCTTGGCGGGCGAGGCATCCTCGGGAACGAACACCACGCCGCGGCCGCCGAGTGTTTTGAGTCCCCAGGCGATCGCCCCGCCATGGTTCCCCGACGACGCGGTCACCACGCCGCGCCCGCGCTCCGCGGCGCCGAGGAGGAGCAGCTTGTTCATCGCGCCGCGCAGCTTGAACGAGCCGGTCGCCTGGAGGTTCTCGAGCTTCAGCAGCACCTCGGCGCCGCCCCGGCGCGCGAGTTCGGGCGACGGCTCCACGGGGGTCTCGCGGACATGCGGCGCGAGGCGCGCGGCCGCCGCCTCAACCGAATGGGTCAGGTCGTCCATGGTGGGATGGTAGCGCAGCCACGCCCCTTTTGGAGGGGCGCCGGTCGCGGCGCCGGCCGCCGGAGGGGCGGCCGGCACCGGTGCTCTGGAACAGCGCGGCGAGTTGCGCTAACCTGACGCCCGGCCGCGAAGCGGCCGACACTCCGGAGAACAACAAATATGATGACCCGAATGAGCGCCCGGCTCGCGGCGCTGGCCGCGACGATGTTCCTCGCCGCCCCGGCCGTCGCCGGCGAGGTGTACGGCAAGATCACCTTCAACAACGCCTCGGTCGGCGCCGATGCGAGCGTCGCCGCCAAGTGCGGCAGCAAGGTCTACCCCGGCGGCAAGACCGACAAGGGGGGCGGCTACCACCTGGCGCTCGCCGAGTCGGGGAAGTGCAGCCTCACCGTCGCCTTCAAGGGGCAGGCCGCCACGCTCGAGATCGCGTCGTACGACGACCCGGCGCAGGTCGACATCGTCCTCGAGATGAAAGAGGGCATGCTCGCCGCGCGCCGACGCTAGCAGGGTGAGCGCCCCCGGCAGCAAGGACCACTGGGACAAGATGGCGATCGTCCTCTCGCCGGTGGGCGGGCTCCTGACCGCCCTGGCGGTGGCCTTCGTCGGGGTCGCGGGGAGCCGGGTGCTCGACCGCCGCCAGGCGGCCGAGACCAACGCCCGGCTCTATTCCGAGCTGATGAGCCGGCGCGAGGAGGCCGAGAGCGCGCTCCGCAAGGACATGTTCGTGTCGATCATCGGATCGTTCCTGCAGCCCTCCTCCGGCGACCTCGACGGCAAGGTCCTGAACCTCGAGCTCCTGGCGTACAACTTCAACGAGTCGCTCAATCTCAAGCCGCTCTTCCTCGACCTGCAGCGCCGCATGACCGGGCTCAAGCCGGCGGATCGCGAGCCGTTCACGCGCCGCCTCAACCGGGTGGCGCGCGAGATCAGCGCCCGGCAGCTGTTCGGCCTCGAGGGGCGCGGACAGAGCTTCCGCCGCAGCATCGATCTCGAGGATCTCGACAAGGCGGGCCGGATCGGGCTTCCGGTCGACCCGGAGTCGATCCGGATCGGCGGCATCCGTTGCGACGTGGGGCTGCGCGTGCTCGAGGTCGATCGGGCCCAGGAGCAGCTCCGGGTCCGGCTCGAGGTGAGCAACCCCGAGGGCAGCAGCCAGGTCACCGACGCGCGCGCCACCTTCGACGTCGGCTTCTACGATTTCCCGATGATCGACAACACCCGGCTGGCCAACGGATTGCGCTGCGCGGTCACCCTGGCCGCGTTCTCGCCGGCGAGCGCCGACGTGACGGTCACCTGCTTCCCCGGCGAGTACGCCAGCCTCAAGGATCGCCTCTACTACGACGAGGTGATCCAGAAGTTGCAGCAGACCACCTCCGAAGGATCCGAGGGCGGACTTCTGCCCTGACGCCGGGGCGCGGAACCCTCCACCGCGCGGCCGCGTTGTGATGCCGTGGCGGGCCGTCCGCGGGCACCTCGGCGGCGACCCTCCTCCGGACGACCTCCCGGTCTCGCGGCGGTCCCGCCCTCTTGTACAATCGCGAACTTTACGAGGAGCCCTCCATGCCACGAGTGACCCTGCGCCGTAGTGCGCGCGCGGCCGTCGCCGCGATCCTGTTCGCGTCCGCCGTCTCCTTCGCGCCGCCGGGCGGCGCGGCCGAGGCGCCGCTGCCGGACGGCTTCTACCGTTACCCGACGATCGGGGGCGGCCTGATCGTGTTCGCTTCCGAGGGCGACCTCTGGAAGGTGCCGGTCGCCGGCGGCGCGGCGATGCGCCTGACCGCCTACGAAGGGGAGGAGAAGTTCTCGACCCTCTCCCCCGACGGCAAGTGGATCGCGTTCACGGCGCAGTACGACGGGAACGACGACGTCTACGTGATGTCGTCGAACGGCGGCGAGCCCCAGCGTCTCACCTGGCACCCGCTCCCCGACCAGGTGATCGGCTGGACCGCCGACGGGAAGATCGTCTTCAGGAGCCGCCGCGACAATCCGCACGCCGACTTCCGCGTCTACACGATTCCGCGCGAGGGCGGCATCCCGACGCTCATCCCGCTCGAACCGGCCGCGTGGATCTCGTTCGAGCCCGGGGGGCAGCGGGTCGCCTTCCAGAAGATCGGCCTCGAGTACCACAACTGGAAGCGCTACAAGGGCGGCGAGGCGGAGGAGATCTACGTCGGCAAGCTGAACCCGGTCGAGGCGACCCAGACGACCAACTGGGAGGGCAAGGACGCCTTCCCGATGTGGGCGAAGGACGGCCGGATCTACTTCGTGACCGATCGCTGGGGGCGCCCGAATCTCGCGTCGATGAAGCCGGACGGCTCCGACGTGAAGCGGCTGACCACGTTCGAGGACTACGACGTCCGCTGGCCGTCGATGGGCGACGGCAAGATCGTCTACCAGCACAAGATGGATCTCTGGGCCTACGACCTCGCGAGCGGCAAGAACGAGATGGTTCCGATCACCCTGCCGAGCGACCGCTTGCAGGTGAAGGAGCGCTTCGTCGACCCGATGCAGAACCTCGCCGCGTGGGGCCTGTCGAAGGACGGCGAGCGGATCGCGATCGAGACCCGCGGCGACCTGTTCGTGACCCGCACGAAAAAGAAGGGGCTGATCCGCCGGATCACCGAGAACAGCCTGGCGCGCACCAAGAACCCGGCCTTCTCCCCCGACGGCAAGACGATCGCCGCCTGGACCGAGGTGGACGGCGAGGAGCAGTTGATGCTCTATCCCGCCGACAACTCCGGCCCCGCGCGGCAGGTCGGCACGCAGGAGCCGGGCTGGCATTTCTACCCGGCCTGGTCGCCCGACGGGAAGAGCCTCTGCTGGGGGGATCACAAGTACCACCTGATCGTCGCCGACGCCGCCACCGGGAAGACCGTGATCGCCGACACCGGCGAGTTCGAGATCCGCACCTACGAGTGGTCACCCGACAGCCGCTACATCGCCTACGACGCGCCGATCCCGAACGAGTACAGCCAGGTGCGGGTCTACGACACCCAGGCGAAGACGGCCTATCCGGTGAGCGACCCGATGTTCAACGCCCAGTCCGCCACCTGGGACCCGAAGGGGAAATACCTCTACTTCCTGTCGGATCGCTGGATCAACCCGTACCTCGATCGGTCCGAGGCGCGCTTCGTGGTGCAGAAAGCGACGCTGCCGATCGTCGTGGCGCTGCAGAAGGACGGCACGCTGCCGTTCGCGCCGCGCGGCGACGTCGACCCGAAGAAGGACGACGCGAAAGACAAAGACAAGGACAAGGGTGGCGACAAGGCGGCCGGCAAGGACGACAAGGCCGACAAGCCGAAGGAGGAGCCGAAGCCGGAGCCGATCCGCATCGACTGGGACGGCCTCATGAACCGCACCCTGCAGGTGCCGGTGGCCCCCGGTACCTACTTCGGCCTCAAGGCGGTCGAAGGGAAGATCCACTGGATCGCCGTCGAGCCGACCGGGATGATGCCGCCCGACGGTGACGACGACGGCAACCAGGCCGGCACGCTGATGACCTACGACATCGCGGCCGAAAAGCTGGCGGTGCTCGTCCCCGGCGTGACCGGGTACGACGTCTCGCTCGACGGCAAGGTGCTGGTCTACCGCACCCAGGCCGGCTTCTTCCGCATCGAGGCGGGCGCGATGAGCGCGCCGAAACCGGGCGAGGGCGGTGACGACAGCAGGATCGATCTGTCCGGCTGGACCATCCGCATCAACCCGCGCGACGAATGGAAGCAGATCTTCTCCGACGTCTGGCGGCTGGAGCGCGACTTCTTCTACGAGCCCACCCTCCACGGCGTGGATTGGCCGAAGATGCGCCAGCACTATGGCGAGATGA
>DATKFL010000098.1:0-4318 GCA_035511355.1 Dongiaceae bacterium | reverse complement strand
TGGTCGAGGCAGGCGTCTATCCGAGCCATGTCGGGTTCGAAACCCTCGCCACGCGCGACAACTGGAACTACACGCGCTCCTTCATGGGGGAGTTCTCGCCCTACTACCAGGCCGGCGTCCGGGTGGCGTTTCCCCTCGGAGAGCGCTGGTCTTCGGAAGTGCATCTGCTCAACGGCTGGCAGCTCATCACCGACAACAACCGCGGCAAGACCCTCGGCTGGAAGTTCGCGTTCGCCGGCGACCGGATCGATGCGTCGTTCAACGGCCTCGCCGGGCCGGAGCGTCCGGACGACGATCGCGATCGGCGCATCCTCCTCGACAGCGTGATGGTCTGGCGGATCGATCCCGCCTGGAGCGCCGCCGCGACGCTCGATGTCGCCGGCGAGGAGCGTCCCGAAGACGCTGCGGCGCGCTGGTGGGGGGCGGCGATCTACGTGCGGCGGGCCGGCGACGGCGGCCGTTACGCCGGCACCCTCCGGGTCGAACGGTTCGACGATTCGGAAGGCGCCATCTCGGGAACGGCGCAGCGTCTCGACAGCGCGACCGCGACCCTCGAGATGCGGCCCTTTCCGAACCTCATCCTGAAGGCGGAAGGGCGTTACGACCGATCGAGCGCGCCGGTGTTCGCCGCCGATGAGCGCGACGCTTCGGGCGCCGTCATCCGGGATCGGCGGGATCAGGCGATTGTCCTGGTCGGCGCCGTGGCGACCTTCTGACATGCAAATCCTCGGTCTGCTTCTCGCACTCGCGCTCCTGGGCTACCTCGTGCGCGCGCTCCTGAGAGACGAATGACGGCGATCGGCTGGGCGCAGGCATTGTTCCTCCTCGTGGCGGTCGTCCTGTCCACGCCGCCCCTCGGGCGGCTCCTCCTCGCCGCGCTCGAAAGGGGGAGTTCGCGCGCTCGCCGCCCGCTCAGGTGGCTGGAGGGCCTCGTCCTGCGCGGCGCCGGCGTCGACGTCGCCGAACAGTCCTGGCGCGCCTACTCCCGGAGCCTGCTCGTCTTCAGCGCGGCCGGCGTCGCGATCACCTTCGCGATCCAGCGCCTGCAGCACCTCCTGCCGCTCAATCCAGCGCGGGTGGGCCCGGTCGGAGCGGCGCTGGCGTTCAACACCGCCGCGTCGTTCGTGAGCAACACCAACTGGCAGGCCTACGCCGGCGAGACGACGATGTCGTACCTGACCCAGATGGCCGGCCTCACCTGGCAGAACTTCGTCTCGGCGGCGGCCGGGCTGGCGGTGGCGATGGCGCTGGCGCGTGGCCTCACGCGAGCGGGCGACGGGCGGGGCGACGGCACGGTTGGCAACTTCTGGGTCGATCTGACGCGTGCCACCGTCCACGTGCTGCTGCCCCTGTCGATCGCCGCGGCGCTCTTCTTCGCCTCGCGCGGGGTCATCCAGAACTTCGACCCCCCGCGCGTCGTCACGACCATCGAGGGCGCGACCCGGACCCTCGCCATGGGTCCGGTCGCCTCGCAGGAGGCGATCAAGCAGGTCGGCACCAACGGCGGCGGTTTCTTCAACGCCAACGCGGCGCACCCGTTCGAGAACCCCGACCCGCTCGCCAACTTCGTCTCGATGTTCCTGATCCTCGCGCTGCCGGCGGCCGCGACCTTCACCTTCGGACGGATGGCGGGCGACGCGCGCCAGGGGTGGGCGCTCCTGGCGGCGATGGGGATCCTCTTCGTCGCCGGCCTCGCGGTGGCGTATTGGGCCGAGGCCTCCCCTCCCGGGCCGTCGCTCGACGGGGTCGACGCGCGCGCCGGCAATCTCGAAGGGAAGGAGGTCCGCTTCGGGGCGGCCGCCTCGGCGCTGTACGCCACGGTCACGACCGACGCCTCGTGCGGCGCGGTCAACGCGATGCACGACTCCTTCACGCCGCTCGGCGGACTCGTGACGCTGTTCAACATCCAGATGGGCGAAGTGGTCTTCGGCGGCGTCGGCGCGGGTCTCTACGGCGTCCTGGTGATGGCGATCGTGGCGGTCTTCATCGCCGGTCTCATGGTCGGCCGCACGCCGGAGTACCTCGGCAAGAAGATCGAGGCGCGCCAGATGCGGCTCGCGACGCTGTACATCCTGATCCCGCCGATCCTGATCCTGGTGTTCGCCGCCTGGTCGCTGGTCGCGCCGTACGGACGGGGGGCGCTCGGCAACGCCGGACCGCACGGACTATCCGAGGTTCTGTACGCCTTCACCAGCGCCGCCGGCAACAACGGCTCCGCCTTCGCCGGCCTGGCCGCCGACACCCCCTGGTACGACGTCACGCTCGGCCTCGTCATGCTCGCGGGGCGGTTCCTGATGATGCTGCCGGTCCTGGCCCTCGCCGGGTCGCTCGCCGGGAAGCGGGTCGTTCCCCCCGGGCCCGGGACGCTTCCGACCGGCGGGGCGCTCTTCGTGTTCCTCCTGGTCGGGGTGATCGTGATCGCGGGGGCGCTGACCTTCTTCCCGGCGCTTGCGCTCGGCCCGATCGTCGAGCACTTCCTGATGCGCGCCGGGCAGGTCCACTGACCATGGCGGCTCATTCGATGCGCGCGGTCTCCGCCTGGGACGGGGGGATCGTGCGCCGGGCCCTGCGTGACAGCCTGCTCAAGCTCGATCCGCGCGTCCAGGCGCAGAACCCGGTGATGTTCGTGGTCGAGGCGGGAAGCGCGCTCGTGACGCTGGCCGCCTTCCGGGATCTGGTCGCGCCCGGGGGTGATGCGATGCCAGTCTGGTTCACCTCGCAGATCGCCCTCTGGCTCTGGTTCACCTTGCTGTTCGCCAACTTCGCCGAGGCGCTCGCCGAAGGGCGCGGCAAGGCGCAGGCGGCGGCGCTGCGTGGCCTGCGACAGGAGACCCAGGCGCGGCGCCGGAAGCCTGCGGGCGCGGCCGCCGGCCGGCTCGAGAGCGTGCCGGCCTCCGACCTGCGACGCGGCGAGGTCGTGGTGGTCGAGGCGGGGGAGACGATCCCCGGCGACGGCGAGGTGATCGAGGGGATCGCCTCGGTCGACGAATCGGCGGTCACCGGCGAGTCGGCGCCGGTCATCCGCGAGAGCGGCGGCGATCGCTCGGCGGTCACCGGCGGCACGCGCGTCCTCTCCGATCGCCTGGTTATCCGGATCGTCGCGGATCCGGGGCAGTCCTTCCTCGACCGGATGATCGGGCTGGTCGAGGGGGCGAAGCGGCACAAGACGCCGAACGAGATCGCGCTCAACATCCTCCTGTGCGGCATGACCATCGTCTTCCTGGTCGCCTGCGTCGCGCTGGTGCCGTTCGGCCTCTACTCCGGAGTGCGGCTGCCGGTCTCCGAAGTGACGGCGCTCCTCGTCTGCCTCATCCCGACCACCATCGGGGGGCTTCTGTCGGCGATCGGCATCGCCGGGATGGATCGCCTCATCCGGCACAACGTCGTGCCGCTCTCCGGCCGCGCCGTCGAGGCGGCCGGCGACGTCGACACCATCCTGCTCGACAAGACCGGCACCATCACGCTCGGCAACCGCGTCGCCACGCAGTTCCTGCCCGCGGCGGGAGTGCCGGTCGAGGAGCTGGCCGACGTGGCGCAGCTGGCAAGCCTGGCCGACGAGACGCCGGAGGGGCGATCGATCGTCGTCCTCGCGAAGGAGCGGCACGGCCTGCGCGGCCGCGCCCTCGGCCCGGGCGAGGCGCGCTTCGTGCCGTTCTCCGCCTCCACCCGGATGAGCGGCTGCGACTTCGGCGACCGGGTGGTGCGCAAGGGTGCGGCGGAGGCGGTCGCCCGTCACCTGGCGGTGTTCGGCGGAAGACTGCCGCACGAGGTGGAGCAGGCGGTGGCGGCGATCGCCGCCGGTGGTGGCACGCCGCTCGTGGTCGCCGACGGCGCGCGCGCCCTCGGTGTCGTGCACCTCAAGGATGTCGTCAAGGGGGGCCTCCGCGACCGCTTCGCGCGCCTGCGCACCATGGGGCTGCGCACCGTGATGATCACCGGCGACAACCCGCTCACCGCCGCCGCCATCGCCGCCGAGGCCGGCGTCGACGATTTCCTCGCCGAGGCGACGCCGGAAATGAAGCTGGCGCTCATTCGCGAAGAGCAGGCGAAAGGGAAGCTGGTCGCCATGACCGGCGACGGCACCAACGACGCCCCGGCGCTGGCGCAGGCCGACGTCGCGATCGCGATGAACAGCGGCACGCAGGCGGCGCGCGAGGCGGGGAACATGGTCGACCTCGACAGCAATCCCACGAAGCTCCTCGAGGTGGTCGAGGTCGGCAAGCAGCTGCTGATGACGCGCGGCTGCCTGACGACGTTTTCGATCGCGAACGACGTCGCGAAGTACTTCGCGATCCTCCCCGCGATGTTCATCCCGGTC
>DATKFL010000097.1:0-8175 GCA_035511355.1 Dongiaceae bacterium | reverse complement strand
GCCCGGGGCCGCCGGCGCGGGCGCGGCGATCGGTGCCGGCGCGGGAGCCGGAGCCGGAGCCGGCGCGGCCGCGGCGGCGAGCGACGCGATCGCGGCGACGGCGGCGAGACCGGCGGTCAGGCGGCGCTTCATCGACCGCCTCCCTCAGGCCCGGCCGCGGCGGCGTCGTTCGCGGCGGCCGCGGCCGGTCGTTCGAGCGTCGCGACCGTGCGGTTCTTCGCGGTGAAGGTGCGCTTCGCCACCGCCACCACCTGCTCGGGGGTCACCTGGAGGAGCGCCTGCTCGCGCTTCTCGAGATTGCGCCAGTCGCCGGTGATGGTCTCGAAGATCGACAGCTGCTCCGCCAGCCCGGAGTTCGACCGGAGCGCGTAGATGTTGTCGGCCCGCACCTGGTTCCGGATCTTCTCCATCTCGGCCGCGGTCGGCGGCTCGGCACCGAGGCGGTCGAGCTCGGCGAGCAGGCTCTTCTCGACGTCGGCGACGCCGTGCGGGGCGCGCGGCGAGGCGCTGAACACGAACAGGTTCGGGTAGCGCCGGCCCGGCGCCTCGAAGGTCGACAGTCCCAGCGCCACCTGCTCCTCGATCACCAGGCGGCGGAAGAGCCGGCTGGTGCGGCCGCCGGTGAGGAGCGAATCGATGATCTCGTAGACCGGGTCGGCGGGGTCGGCGAGCGCCGGCTTGTGGAAGGCGATCATGATCTGCGGCTCGGCGTCGAACTGCACCTGCACGCGGCGCTCGCCCGACTGCTCCGGCTCGAGCGTGCCGACGCCGGGTGCCGCGGGGGTCGCCGCGATCGGCGCGAAGTAGCGCCGCGCGAGGCTCTCGACCGCCGCCGGGTCGACGTCGCCGACCAGGGTCGCGACCGCGTTCGCCGGGACGTAGTGGGCGCGGCGGAAGGTCTCCGCCTGCGGGCGGGTGACCCGCTCGAGGTCGCTCGGCCAGCCGACGCCGGCGATGCGATAGGGATGCGCCTGGAACGCCGCGCCGAGCAGTTGCTCGTACAGCTTCCCGGCCGGATTGGTGTCGAGCCGGAAGCGGCGCTCCTCGAGCACCACGTTGCGCTCGCTGTAGATTTCCCGGAGGACCGGATCCCGGAGGCGCGCCGACTCGAGCAGGAACCAGAGCTCCAGCCGGTTCGAGGGGAGCCCGACGTAGTACGAGGTCGCGTCGGCGCTGGTCGAGGCGTTCAGCCCGGTGGCGCCGTTCGCGTCGAGGATGGCGCTGAACTCGTCGCGCACCACGAGCGCCTGGTGATCCTTGATGGCGGCGGCAAGGCGGGCGCGCGCCGCATCGAGCTTCGCCGGGTCGGCGCCGCCGACCCGGTCCAGCTCGGCGTTCAGGGCGCGGGCCGCGTCGTCGAGCGCGTCGAGGAGGATCGCCTCCTTCGCGGCGTCGCGGGTGCCGATGGTCGACGTCCCCTTGAAGGCCATGTGCTCGAACAGGTGCGCGAGGCCGGTGGCCCCGCCGGGGTCGTCCACCGAGCCGACACGGAAGCGCAGGAGGCCGAAGAAGACGGGGGCCGTGCCGCGCTTCACCGAGAGGATGCGGAAGCCGTTGTCGAGGGTCAGTTCATGCACGCGGCCCGCGAGGCTGACCGCCGCGGGGACCGGGCTCGGGGGCGCCGGCGCCGGGGCGGCGCCCGCCTGCGACGCGCCCAGGAGAAGCGCCAGGGCGCCGGCAAGTCGGGCGGGAGCGCGACGACTCAGGGGATCTCCCTGACGATCATCACCTCGGGCAGCGTCCCGGGCTCGATCTGGATGTGGTTCACGACCTCGCGCACGCCGCCGACCAGCGCGGTCATGGTGGCGGCCTGCTGCCGGGAGATGAACAGCGGCAGGTCGCCGGTCAGGGTCACCGTCGCGTCCTTCACCTGCACCTCGACGCTCCCCAGGTAGGGGAACTCGCGATAGTTCTTGAGGAACTCGACCACCGCCTTGCGAATCGCGACGTCGGTCGACCCGCCGAGCGGCGCGGTCACGGGGCGGAGGCGGTTGACGATCCGGGTGACCCCCAGGACGGTCCCCGCCTGCTCCTCGGCGCGCACCCGCGACGCGAAATCCTTCGTGGTTCCCTTCAAGGTGGCGACGCCGTCCTCGACCGTGACATCCAGGTCCTTCAGCTCGAGCTCGGTGGTCCGATCCTTAAGAACGTCGGCGATCCCCTTCAGGATGACCGGATCTTTCACGTCGCCGCGCGACACGTCCATCTGGTCGGTGACGTTGATGATGCCGCGCTCGGAGCTGGCGATGACCAGCGCCCGGCGGCGCACCGCCCAGGTGGGCATCGTTCCGGAGAGGACGACGCCGCCGTTCACCATCGCCACCTGCATCCCGGCGGCGGCGATCTCCGGCTCGTGCATCAGTCGCTTCACCAGCCGCTCGCGCAGTCCGTAGTCGCCCGGGCCGCCGAGGTTGCGCTTCACGCCCGGGACGTTCTTCGGCCTGGGCGGCGGTGGCGGGCCCTTGGGCGCCGCGGCCGGGGGCTTCGCCACCGGCGGGTTGGCGGCCGGAGCATCGGCGGCCGGCGCCGCGAACGCGGCCAGACACGAAACGACGGCCGCAACGGCCGTCAGGAGCGGGATCGAGACGAGTCGGGGTCGCGACATGGGGCGGTATTCTGACACACCCTCCGGGAGGCGCCCAAGGCGGCGCGCGACCCGGTTCAGCGCAGGCGCTGGCGGAGCGTCTCGATGCCGTCGGCCGCCTTCGAGACCATCTCCGAGTCGCCCGGTTGCGGCTTGGAAAGCCGCCGCCAGACCTCGGTGACCGCGGCCTGGGCCTGGTTGAGCGGCTCGACGTCGGCTTCGGGGGCGCGTCGCAGGGCGCGCGCCATCTGCCGCAAGCCGTCCTGCAGCTGTTCGCGGGCGACCAGGTAGGCGTTCGCCTGCGCCAGCTCCGCCCCGACGATGCAGGCATAGCGCGCCTGACTGAGGGCGGAGGCGTAGTCGAGCCGCCCCAGCGCGACCCGCGCGGCGTCGACCTCCTTGCGGCCGGTCTTCATGTCGCGCCGCACCATCGCCTGCCGTCCGCGGGCGACGGCGGCGCGCGCGTCGGCGAGACGGGCATTCAGATACCCGGGGAGCACCGTCGCCTCGAGCCGGTCGACCGCGGCGGCGAACTCCTGCGGGTTCTGGTCCTCGAGCGCCTGGTCGGCGGAGCGATAGGCGATTTCGAGAGGCCGGGCGACGCTGTAATCGGAGAGCGGGCGCAGGTTCTCGCGCCCGCGTCGCAGGCCGTCGCGCGCCGCGCCGAAGTCTCCGTGCGCGGCGGCGGTGCGGCTGCCGGCGAGGGCCGCGATCGCCGCGTCGAGCCCCGAGCCCGCCTGGAACTCGACGATCAGCTCGTCGGCGCGCTGCAGGAGCAGCGACACCCGGCCCGCGTCGGTGCCGTCGGTGGCGTCCTGCGCCTTGTCGAGCCCCTTCTGGATCTTCTCGAACCGCTTCTGCAGCTCGGCCGCGCTGAGCCGCCGGGCGGCGGGCGGCGCCTTCGAGGCCGGGGCCGGCGCCGTGGCGGGTTTCCCGGCGGGCGGCGGATCGGCGGCGAAGGCCGCCGCGGCGGCGACCAGCGCCGCCGCGAACCCGATCGGCGCGCGCCCGCGCCGCCGGAGCGGCGCCGCGGCGTCAGTAGCCGAGTTCGTGCAGCCGGCGATCATCGATGCCGAAGTGGTGTGCGATCTCGTGCAGGACGGTCTTGCGCACCTGGCGGCGGATCTCCTCGTCGGTGCGGCAGATCGCCTCGATGTTTCCCTGGTAGATGGTGATCTTGTCGGGGAAGGCCATGCCGTAGGAGGTGGTCCGGCGGGTCAGCGGCTGTCCCTGATAGAGCCCGAGAAGGAGCCCGCCGCGCGCCACCCGACGCGCGTCGCGCGGCGACGGATAGTCCTCGACCACGATCGCCACGTTGTCCATCTTGTCGCGGAAGTCGTCCGGCAGGTTGTCGACCGCCTCGGCCACCAGCTGTTCGAAGCGTTCCCGATCCATGGGCGGGCATTGTAGCCCAGCGGTCCTACGCCTCTTCGCGGGCCGCCTTCTCGATGGCGCGCCACTGCGGTGCGGACACCGGCATCACCGACAGCCGTCCCATCCGGACCAGGGGGTGGGTCCTGAACAGGGCGAGCGTCTTGATGGTCGCGAGCGGGACCGGCCGGGGGAGGCGCTCGACCGGCGCGAAGTCGACCACCGCCATCCTGCCGGTCGGGTCGTCGGGGTCGTTCCGGGCGTTGCCGAGCGCCCTGGCGACGCCGACCACCGCCTTCTCCTTCCCGGTGTGGTAGTAGAAGACCCGATCGCCGCGCCGGATGGCGCGGAGATGCCTCTGGGCGAGGGGATTGCGCACTCCCGACCAGGTCACCTTGCCGTCGCGCTCGAGCGCCGCGAACGAGTACGACGTCGGTTCCTCCTTGACGAGCCAGTTCATCGCGGGCCCCCCTCGATTACGATGCGCCGATGCGACGTGATTCTAACCCGGTGCGCGCGGTGCTGTTCGACTTCAACGGCGTGCTCCTCGACGACGAGCCGGTGCACTTCAGCGCCTATCGGTCGCTCCTGGCGCCGCGTGGCATCCGGCTGACCCGAGCGGCCTATGAAGAGCGCTACCTGCCGCTCGACGATCATTCCGCCTGCGCGCGCATGCTCGCCGACGCCGGCTGGCCGGCGGCGCGGCGCCGGCGCGCGATCGTGGCGCGCCTCGTGCGCGCCAAGCGGCGCCGTTACCGGTCGCTCCTGCGCCGGCGCGGCGCCGCGGTTCCGGCCGGGGCGGTGCGGCTGGTGCGGCGGCTGGCGGGAAGGGCGCCGCTCGCCATCGTCTCCGGAGCGACCAGGAGCGAAATCACCGGCGCGCTCCGGCGCGCCGGCATTGCCGCGCGGTTTCAGGTCGTCGTGTCGGCCGAGTCGGTGCGCCGTGCGAAGCCGGCGCCGGATGGCTACCGGCAGGCCCTGCGACGGGTCGCCGCCGGCCGGCCGCACGGCGTCGTGGCGATCGAGGACTCGCCGCTCGGCATCCTCGCGGCGCGCCGGGCCGGCCTCCCGGTGATCGGCGTCGCGACCACCTATCCGCCGGCGCGGCTGCGGCGTGCCGGCGCGTTCGCGGTGGTGCGTTCGCTGGCGCGGCCGGAGCGCGTCCTGGCGCTCATCGTGCGCGGCGCCCGGTCGCGCGGCGCTCAGAAGCGGTCGTAGACGATCTGCCCGCCGACGATCGTGCCGCGCACCGGCACCGCGTGGATCCGCTCCGGCGGGATCCGGCGCAGGTCTTCGTCGAGCACCGTCAGGTCGGCGCGGAATCCCGGCGCCACCCGACCCGCCTCGTGCTCTTCGAACGCGGCATAGGCGGCGCCGCGGGTGTAGGCATCGACCGCCTCCTCGATCGTCAGCCGCTCTTCGGGGTGCCACCCGCCCGCCGGCCGCCCGGTCCGGTCCTGCCGCGTGACCGCCGCGTGCAGCCCCAGGAGCGGCGTCTCCGGATCGATCGGGAAGTCGGATCCCCCGGCGATCGTGAGCCCCGCCCCGGCCACCGTGCGCCAGGCGTAGAGCATCCCGGCGCGCGCCGCGCCGACCCGGTCCACCGCCCAGCCCATGTCGCTGGTCGCGTGACTCGGCTGCATCGAGGCGATGACCCCGAGCCGGCGGGCGCGCGCGAGATCCTCGACCCGGGCGCACTGCACGTGCTCGATCCGGAGGCGCGGTTCGAACCGGACGCCGGCTCCGGGACGCACCGCGGCGAGCGCTTTCTCGTAGGCGCCGACCACTTCGTGAACTCCGCGATCGCCGATGGCGTGGGTCGCCACCTGGTAGCCGCGCCGCATCGCCTGCACCGCGCGGCGCTCGATCTCGGCCGGCGCGGTGACGAACAGGCCGCGCACTCCCGGCGCGTCGGCGTAGTCGTCGAAGAAGACCGCGCCGCGCGACCCCATGGCGCCGTCGACCATCAGCTTGACGGCGCGGTGCGTGAGGCGGCCGCCGCGTCCGACGAACGGCGCGCGCTCCAGCATCGCGTCGATCGACGCGGGGCCGGTGCCGTCCCACATGAGGTAGACCCGGATCGGCAGCGACCCCTCGTCCGCCAGCGCGCCGAAGACTTCGGCTTCTTCGATCGAGACGCCGGCGTCGTGCACCGCGGTCAGGCCGGCGGCGGCGCAGCGCTCGAGCGCCTGCGCGACATAGGCGCGGATCTCGTCGCGGGTGCGCGCGGGGCGGGCGCGTTCGACCAGCGGCATCGCGTTGTCGATCAGGATCCCGGTCGGGTCGCCCGCCGCGTCGCGTTCGATCCGCCCGCCCGCGGGGTCGGGGGTGGCGCGGTCGATCCCCGCGGCGGCGAGCGCGGCCCGGCTCGCCCAGGCGGCGTGGCTGTCGATCCGGCGCAGGTAGACCGGAATGCCGGGCGCCGCGGCGTCGAGCGGACGGTGATCGGGAAAGGCGCCGCCCGGCCAGAGGTTCTGGTCCCAGCCGCCGCCGGTGATCCAGCGGCCGGGCGGGGTGGTCGCGGCGCGGCGCCGCACCGACTCGACGACCGCTTCGATCCGCCGCGCGCCGCGGACGTCCACCGTCGCCAGCCGTTCGCCGAGGCCGCGGACGTGACCGTGCGCATCCATGAGCCCCGGCAGCACCAGGGCGCCGCCCAGGGCGATCTGCCGGGTCGCGCGGGTGGCGGTCGCCTTGATGGTCGCGTCGTCGCCGATCGCCGCGATCGTCCCGCCGCGGATCGCGAGCGCGGTGGCCCCGGTGGCGGCCCGGGCAGCCGGCGCGCCCTCCGCGTCGCCGCCCCAGACCACGCCGCCGGTCAGGATCAGGTCCATCGTCGGTTCACCCGCGCTCGGCGACCACGACGCCGGTCAGGATGAGCGCGCCGCCGGCGACGAAGCGGGCGGTCGGCGCCTCGGCGCGCAGCGCATACGCGAGCGCCGCGCCGACCAGCGGCTGGAAGTAGGTGTAGGCCGCCACCTTCGACGGCTCGAGCCGCTCGATCGCCATGTAGTACAGGATGTACGCGCCGATCGTGGCGATGAGCAGGACGTACGCCAGCCCGCCCCAGGCCGCCGGACTCAGGGCCGCCCAGTCCTGCCGGAGCGCCGTCGGCGCCCCGACCAGGAGCACCGCCGCGCCACCACCGAGGAATGCGAGCCCGGTGGTGCGGATCGGCCCGAGATCGCGCACCGCCGACCGTCCGGCGACGGTGTAACCGGCGAAGGCGACCCCGGCCGCGAGGGTCAGGAGATCCCCCGCCAGGGTCCCGCCGTGCAGGTGCAGCCCCTGCTCCGACGCGACCAGCACCACTCCCGCGAAGGCGATGGCGACCCCCAGCGTCTTGCGCGCCGTGACCCTCTCGGCGCCGCTCAACGCCCCGATGATCAGCACGTGAATCGGCAGGAGCGCGATCAGGATCGCCGAGTGCGCCGGGGTGGTGCGCTCCAGCCCCTCGATGAACAGCACCTGGTTGGCGAAGATCCCGAGCAGCCCGAGCGGCAGCCCGCGCCTGAGCCGAGCCGGTGAGAACCCGGCGGCGCCATCGAGCACGAGCAGGCACGCCCCGAACACCAGCATGCCGGCCAGCGCCCGGGCGCTCGCCACCGCGAGCGGGTCGACCTCGCGGAGCACCGCCTTGGCGACCGTGTAGTTGACGCCCCAGGCGGTGGTGGCGAGGAACGCGGCCCAGCCGCCGTTGAGGCCGCGCCGGCCGCTCAGTGCTTCACCTTGGGAAGCGCCGCCTCGATGGCGAAGTGGGGGTCGTTTTTCCGGTCATGGCAGGTGGCGCAGACCCCCTGGATGATGCAGAAGGAGCACTGGTCGGTGATGCCGTAGATCGTCTCCTTCTTGAGGTTCGCGGGCGCCTTCAGGTGGTCGGCCCCGGGACCGTGGCAGACCTCGCACTGCACATTGGTCATCGAGGCCTGCTGCATGTCGTCGCCGAACCCGCGCCGCTGCGCGAAGCCGGTGGTGTGACACGGCTGGCAGGAGGGGTCGCCGCCGCGCTCCTCCTTGATGAGCCGCGTGAAGGCGGCGGCGTGCGGCGTCGAGCGCCACTGGTCGTACTCCCTGCGATGGCACTCCCGGCAGGCCTCGGCACCGATGTAATCGACGCCCGCCTTGAACTTCTCGAGGCGGCGCGTGTTGATCGCCTCCATCCGCTGCCTCTGGTCGGGGTTGTACCCGAACAGGCGATCGAGGTCGGGGTGGTCCTGGTG
>DATKFL010000096.1:0-2543 GCA_035511355.1 Dongiaceae bacterium | reverse complement strand
ATCGGTTTCCCGCCCGGATTGCCGCGGATGATCGCGGTCGACCTCGCGTCCCTCGGGAAGCTGCCGTCGCGCCGGATGCGAATCCGGACCAACATGCGGATCTACTGGGACCAGATCTTCCTGGCGCGGCCGCTCGACGACGCGGCCTTCGCCGAGCAGGTGACGGTCTCGGAGGCCGGGCCGGTGGGCGCGCACCTGCACAAGCGCGGCTATCCGCGCGAGCACTCCCCCGACGGCCGCCAGCCGCGGGTCTACGACTACTCGATCGTGGACGCGGCGCAGCCGTTCAAGGCGATGACCGGCGACTACACCCGCTTCGGCCGGGTCACCGATCTCCTCAAAGACGCCGATGATCGATCGGTCATCTTCGGGCGCGGCGAGGAGATCACGCTCGAGTTCTCCGCCAAGGACCTCGCCGCGTTGAAGAAGGGGCGGGTGCGCAATTTCGTCCTGCACCTGAGCGGCTGGTGCAAGGACATGGACCCGCACACCGCGTTCGGTGACACCGTCGAGCCGCTGCCGTTCCGGAGCATGACCGGCTACCCGTACGCCGAGGGCGAGTCGTATCCCGACACGCCGCTCCTCAAGGACTACCGGAGCACCTGGAACACGCGGCGGGTCGAAGGCCAATGATCGGCGCCGGCACCGGCGACCCGGGCACCGGGGACGCCTCCGGCGTGGCGGTCCGCGCCGAGGGGTTGTCGAAGAACTATCTGAAGCGGCGCTCGCTCCGGGAACTCGCGCGGCACCCGTTCGCCACCGCCGAGACGGTGACCGGGCTCACCGACGTCGACCTGGTCGTGCCGCGCGGCTCGATCTTCGGCATCCTCGGGCCGAACGGCGCCGGGAAGACCACGTTCCTCAAGGTCCTCTCGGGTCTGATCCTCCCGACCCGCGGACGGGTCGAGGTCGAAGGACACGACGTGGCCAGGGACGATCGGCGCGTCCGCGAGCTGATCGGGTTCGTCACCGCCGACGAGCGCTCGTTCTACTGGCGGCTCTCGGGGACGGAGAATCTCCTCTTCTTCGCGCGCCTCTACGGGTTCGACGCCGCCGGCGCCCGCCGCCGGGTCGACGAGCTGGCGGCGACCATGGAGATCACCGAATTCGCCGGGCGGCAGTTCATGTCCTACTCGACCGGCATGCGGCAGCGCCTCGCGATCTGCCGCGCGCTCCTGCACGACCCGCCGGTCGTCTGCCTCGATGAGCCGACCCGCAGCCTCGACCCGATCGCCGCGAAGCACCTCCGGGAGTTCATCGCCGCGCGCCTCCGCGACGACGCGCGCAAGACCGTCCTCCTCGCGACCCACAATCTCGCCGAGGCGGAGGAGTTGTGCGACCGGGTGGCGATCCTGGCGAAGGGGCGCGTGGTCCGGCAGGGGAGCCTCGAGGAGATCGCCGGGGCGCCGCCGGGGCGCGAGCGCTACGTCCTGGTCGTCGCGGGCGGCGGTCCGGTGCCGCCGGACCCGCGCTGGAGCGCCGCGGTCGACCCTCTCGCGGACGGACGGCGGAGCCTCAACGTGACTCTCGAGGGGGGCGGCCCGGCGCTCACCGATCTCCTGCGCGCGCTGATCGCGGGCGGCGCGGTGATCGCGTCGTGCGCGCGCGGCGGCGCCGGTCTGCAGGAAGTCTTCGACCAGATGGACGATGGGCGGGGTCTGGAATGAAGCACCTCGGCACGCTCGGCGCCTTCATCAAGCGCGACTTCCTGATCGAGATTTCCTACCGCACCTCGTTCATCCTGCAGTTCACCGGCATCTTCTTCTCGGTCTTCATCTGGTCGTACATCTCCAACCTCTTCCGCGCGCCGAAGGACATGCCGGGGCTGTACGGCATCGACTACTTCGCCTACGTCCTCGTGGGACTGGCCTTCTACCACTACCTGTCGGCGGCGATGCTGTCGTTTTCGTCGAAGATCCGCCAGGAGCAGACCGTGGGAACGCTCGAGGCGATGCTGGTCACCCCCACGCCGATCGGCATCATCGTGCTGGGGTCGTCGCTCTGGGAGTTCCTGATGACCTCGATCAAGGTCGCCTTCTACCTCGTGGTCGGCGTCTGCTTCGGGATCCGCCTGCATGTCGCGTCGATCCTCCCGTGCCTGCTGATCCTGGCGCTGACCGTCCTGGCGTTCGCGGGAATCGGCATCCTGTCGGCCGCGTTCATCCTCTACCTGAAACGCGGCGACCCGATCACCTACGTCGTCTCGAGCGCCTCGGCCCTCTTCGGCGGCGTCTTCTATCCCACCGAGGACATGCCGAAAATCGTCGGCGTCGCGTCGAAATTCCTCCCGATCACCTACTCCCTCCGCGCCCTCCGCCGCTCCCTCCTCACCGGCGCGAGTTTCGCGGACCTGATCCCCGACATCGCGATCCTCGCAATCTTCGCTGCCATCCTCGTCCCCCTCGGAGCCCTGGCCTTCAGGCTTGCGGTGAAAAAAGCGCGTCAGGAAGGATCTTTGGTCCAGTACTGATCGACCCCGGCGAGCGGAAACGAATCGGCTTTCGCGGGGCCGTGCGAGACCGAGCGCGGACCCCGCCGCGCGC
>DATKFL010000095.1:0-7091 GCA_035511355.1 Dongiaceae bacterium | reverse complement strand
GCGCGTCGCGGACCGCGAACGCGCCGGGCCGGTCGGCGGCGATCGGCGCGTCGGTGATCCAGACCGGCGCGCGCCCATGCAGCCGGTCGCGCGCCGCGACAACCGCGGCGAGCGCCGCCGGGTCGCTCGCGGCGAGCACGTCGAGGTAGGGTCCCGCGTCCTCGGCGAAGATCGACTCGATCCAGCCGGGATCGTCGGGCAGCGGCGCTGAAACAATGGCCGCCTCCGACCCCCCCGAACGGATCGCCACGCGCGCCTGCTTCACGAGGTAGGAGTATTCCCGCGCCTCCACCCACTCCGGCGCTCCCGCCCCGAGGAACTGCCAGGCGTCGACTCGATTCCCCGCGGCCCGCGCCAGCCCCTGCAGGCGCGCGAACCAGGGCTCCACCGGCTGCCAGTCGGCGTCGGTGAGGCGCACCAGGACCAGGAGGCCCCGCCCGCGCGCCGCATCGAGCGCCGCGACCAGCCGGGTCGGGTCGTCCAGGTCGGCCCGTCCGGCGGTCAGGCGCACCCAGCAGGGGGTGTCGGGGCCGGCCGAGCGGAGAGCCTCCGGGATCGCCTCACCGGTCGCCGCCATCCCGAACCCCGAAACCACCGGGGTCCGCTCCTGGGCGGGCATTGCGGGCGCCGGCGCCGGCGTCGAGGGCCGCTCCTGCGCAAACGCAGGCCCCAGCGCCAGGCCGATGAGGAACAGGGGGATGTCCGGGGAGGGGAGTCGCATGGGGGCCCCTGGGGGCCGTCCGAAAATCTATCACCCCGCATCCCCGGGGGCCACCTCCTGGCACGGCCGCGATCGGCGGCTGACGTTCCGTTGACAGGGGGGCTTGGCCGACATATTTTGCATTCGCCCCGCCCGTCGGTTCGCGGGCGGAGGGGAGGATTCATGGAGTACTCGATCAGTCCCGAAGGTGAAAAGTTCCCGCTGCCGACCCCCGAGGATGCCGCGAAGGAGTTCGCCCGGCTCCAGGCCCTGACCCAGGCCGAGCGAGCCAAAGGGCGCGAAATCGTCGTGGTGGTCGGCGTCGGATTCGTAGGCGCCGTGATGGCGGCCGTGGTCGCCGACAGCACCGACAAGAAGACCGGCCAGCCGGGCAAGTTCGTCATCGGCATGCAGCGGCCCAGCACCCGGTCGTACTGGAAGATCCCGCTCCTCAACCGCGGCGTCTCGCCGGTCAAGTCCGAGGACCCCGAGGTCGACGTCCTGATCGGCCGCTGCGTCAAGGAGAAGAAGACGCTGGCCTGCACCTACACCGAGGACGTCCTGAAGCTGGCCGACGTCGTCGTGGTCGACGTGCAGTGCGACTACCTCAAGGAGAGCCTCGGCGACCTCAAGACCGGGCACGCCGACATGGAGGCGCTCGAGAAGTCGTTCGTGTCGCTCGGCCGCCTCGTCCCGGCCGAGTGCCTCGTGCTGATCGAGACCACCGTCGCTCCCGGCACGACCGAGTTCATCGCCTACCCGATTCTCAAGAAGGAGTTCGAGAAGCGCGGGCTGACCACGGCGCCCCTCCTGGCGCATTCGTACGAGCGGGTCATGCCGGGGCGCGATTACGTCCGCTCGATCCGCGACTTCTGGCGCGTCTGCTCCGGCGTGAACCCCGAGAGCCGCCGCCGGGTCGTGAAATTCCTCGGCGAGGTGCTGAACGTCGAGAAGTTCCCGCTGACCGTCCTCGACCGGCCGCTCGAGAGCGAGACCTGCAAGATCGTCGAGAACTCCTACCGCGCGACCATCCTCGCGTTCCTCGACGAGTGGAGCCGCTTCTCCGAGAAGAACGGCGTCGACCTGATGAAGGTGATCCAGGCGATCAAGGTGCGCCCGACGCACAGCAACATGATCTTCCCAGGTCCCGGCATCGGCGGCTACTGCCTGCCGAAGGACGGCGGTCTCGGCATCTGGGCCTACCGGCACCTGATGGGGTTCGAGGAGGACCTGTTCAAGATCACCCCGCTGGCGATCAACATCAACGACACCCGCGCGCTGCACGTCGCCGACCTCACCCGCGACGCGCTCCGCAACATGGGCAAGGTCGTCGCCGGCTCACGCCTCGTGCTCCTGGGCGCGGCGTACCGCGAGGACGTCGGCGACACCCGCTACGCCGGGTCGGAGCTGATCGTCCGCAAGCTCGCGGAGATGGGTGGCGACATGGCGGTGCACGATCCCTACGTCGCGCACTGGTGGGAGTTCGAGGAGCAGGAGACCTACCCGCGCGCCGGCTACTCCTGGTCGCGCTTCTTCCGCAATCAGGACGGGCTGAAGTCGCTGCGGATGCAGCAGGACCTCGGAGCGGCGCTCAAGGGCGCCGACGCGGTGATCATGGCGGTCCGGCACCAGCAGTACCTGGCGCTGCAGCCGGACGAGATCTTCGGCATGACCGGCCGGCCGTCGGCGATCATCGACTGCTTCGGCATCCTCGACGACACGAAGATCCGCCGATTCTTCGAGCTCGGCTGCGAGGTCAAGGGTCTCGGCCGCGGTCACATCCAACGCATCAAGGAAGAGGTCCGCAGCAAGCGCTCCTGAACCGGGCGATCGCCCGGTCGAGGACGCCGCGGCGCCCCGCCGATCCCGCCTGCAGCAATGCGACCTGGTCCGGGTCGTCGGGATCGACCGTGAGCGCCGCGGCGACCGCGTCCGATTCATTGTCCGGTTCGAGGATCTCCATCACTCCGGAGTCGACGAGCGCGCGCGCCTGCGCCGACCAGGCCTCGCCCGCCGGCAGGTCGAACTCGAAGCGCGGCTTTCGGATCGGGTCTGGAACGGCCGGCGGGGTGTCCATGGGGACGAGATCCGCGAGCGGGACCCAGCAGTAGTCGCTCGCAACCAGAACACCTGCCCAGGTCCCCTCGGGGCGCTCGAAGTAGTTCACGATCGTGGCGAGACCCCCGGTCGCGGGCCGATCTCGTTCCCAGGACTCGCCCGCCACCCCGGGTGCGGCCCAGCAGCGAATCGAGCGACGCCCCCCCGTGGCCGCGATGCGACGGGCGCCCGGGTCTTCCTCCTCGGCTCCCGCGACACTGAGATGACCGCCGGTCGAGAAATGAATGTTGCGTTCGTCGACCGATCGATCGCGCGACAGGTAGGCCACCGCGAAATCCACGCGTTCGCGGAGGACCCCGGCGCCCGCCGGCCGGAGGCGCATGAGGATGTTCAACCCCGCCATCTCGTCACGATTCACGAGCGTGGCGAGGATGGCCTGTTCGATCCAGAAATGCTCGGAGAGGTCGAATCGATCGAGGAGCCCGGCGAGGGCCATCGTGACGTCGGGACGCGCCGATCTCTCCAACCCCTCGATCGCGGCGACGAGACTTCGGTCGTCATCGGAGCGCCCCAGGACCTCGAGCAGCAACGCGTCGCGGTCGGGGTGCTCGAGTCGGGCCACGAACCGGATGGCCTCGCGGCGCAACCCCTCGTTGTCCGAACGCACCGCCGCCGCCAGCTCGGTCATGGTCTCGTCGTCCGCGGGCAGCGAAGCGAGCGCTTCGAGAGCCGCCACACGCTCCGACGGCTTGCCGCCGCGCGCGGCGCGCAGGAGCGCCGGTCGGCCGGCCGCATCACCGAGGGCCCCGAGCGCCCGGATGGCCGCGAGGCGGATGGCGGGATCCGGGTCGTCGGACAGGCCGACGAACTCCTCGACGTGGGACGAACGCACCGGCTCGTCGAGCGGCTGTCGTGACAGCGAGTCGATGAGTCGCGGGCGGACCCAGGCGGGCACCTCGCTCCGCCAGAGATCCTCGAGATCCTCGAGAGACTCCGGGTCGTGGCTCAGCGCGAGGCGCTCCACCGCCCGCGCTTTCAGATTGATCGAGGGTTCACGCAGCGCGCTCCGGAACAGGCGGTCGATTCCCGGAAAGTCCTCGTGCTCCAGAGCTTCGAGCACCTGCAGGGAGATCCAGTCGTCCGGCTCTTCGTGGACGATCCGGATCAGCAGGTCGATGGTCTCGTCGAGCGTCCCGGGATCGACTTCGGTGTCCGGGCCGACGAGCCTGAGCGCCAGAGGCAGCCATGGGACCGCGGCGACACGCTGCTCCCAGGTGCCGGTGCGCAGGCACGCGAGAAGGACGACGGCCGGGGACTCGGGAGAGGTGCAGGGATCGGCCGGGGGTTCGGCTTCGACCTCGGGCGCCACGTTCTCTTCGTCCGGTTCATCCGTCGAGGCGCGCGTCGACAAGACGAGCGACGCCGCGAAAAGGGGGACGAGAAACAACCCGTACCGGCGCATCGGCTCAGGCACCGGCAGACGGCGCATCGAACTCCCCGCGGCCCTCGGCGAGGCGGATGTCGGCCGGCATCCTGGAGGGCCGACAGGGGGAGTCCGGTCCCGAGGCGGGAGGAGGAGCGGGATCATGGTCGCCGCGCGGATCGGCCTCGATCGTGGCGAGCGTCATGCCGATGGCCGCGGCGGAGAGCCCCAGCACGAGGATCACCGTCAGGCCCAGGGCGATGCGCGAGAGTTCGAGATTCGCGTTCACCTCAGGGCTCCACCGGCAGCATGCCGATCGGCGCGCGGATGCGGTAGCGCAGCGTGACATCGGCCTTGGCGCTGGTGGCCAGCGCCACTTCCCAGCGCAGGATGCCCGGCTCGCGTGGGTCGGCGGGAAGCGCCGCGGTCGTCTCGTCCTGGTTCATGGTGACGTCGATGCGATCGTCGCCCGAGATTGGCACGCGGTCGCTCACCTTCACCGTGACCGGTCGCCCGAGGTGGTTCTCGAGGGTGGTCACCACCTTGCGGTCGCGCTCCTCGTCGCGCCCGCGACGCGCGGTGCGGAGAAGAAGGTCGCGGCGATCGGCGCGCAGGCGGCCTTCGGGCCCGAACGAGAGCGTGAGTTCCTCGCCGCCGGCGTGCGGGGCGACGTCGGAGCGGCCGACCAGGTCCCCCTCGACGAAGTGCGACATCCGTCCGGGGAGCAGGGTGACGTCGGCCGGAATGGTCCAGCGCGCCACGAGGAAGACATCGCGGCTGAGCGCCGGCACGCAGTGGTATTCGATCCGGGCCTCGGCGTCGCGCGTCATGATCAGCTGCTGGTGCCCCTGCCCGTCGCTCGGGATCGTCAGTCGTCCGGGGATGTCGAACGAGAGGGCGCGGTCGCCGTTCGCGAGCGCCTGCGTGAGGGCGACCGCGACGGCCGGTGGCTGCTTCGAGGAGGGGCGCACATTCTGGAACCCGCCTTGACCCGATCGGACAGTATCGACGTCGCGGGCGCCATGGAGGAGGACGTTGCCGAAGCCGTCCTTGTCGGCGGTTCCGGGGGCGAGCGCGAGCACGTCCTGGTAGTTGCGACCGATCGGGGAAAGAGAGTCCACGAATCCCGAGTCGATCGTCGATTCGGTCGACGAGGCGCCGTCGACGAGCGTCACCATGCCGCCCTGGGCGAGTCTCGACGGATCGACCAGGCGCACCGACGCCAGCCGGGGCAGGTCGATCCCACCGAGCGGCTGCGCGGTGGTCAGCGTGATCGCCACGTCGTCCCAGTCTTCGCCCGTGGTCTGGCGGATCTGGGCGAGCCAGTCGATGCTGATCTGCGCCTCGGCGGGATGGAGACGGGCGTCGTACAGAGGCGCCCAGGTGGCGCCGCTCACGAGATAGGTCAGTGAAAGCCGCGTGGTCCCGCCCTGAGTCGAGCCCACCAGGACTTCGGCGGAGTAGCGATCGGGGGAGCGGGTCGACGCGGTCTCCGCCAGGCGGGCGCCGACGGCACCGAGCCTCTTCGACCGCTCCGAGCACTCACGGTCGATCTCCTGCCCTTCGGCCGCCAGTCGGTCGAAACGCGACGACAGGAAGTCGAAGGCGCTCTCCCAGTCCCCGGTCGGGAAGCCGCGCGTCACGAGGTCGTGCGACGTGGTCTGATCGACGGTGGCCTTCAATCCGTCGAGAAACTCGCGCAGGACGCCGAGCGTTTTCCGGCGTTCGAGAGCGAGGGCCTGCTGGTGCGACAACAGGCGCACCTCCTCCTCGAGCGCCTCGGTCTCGGGCGAAGCGGCGGGCGCCTCGTGCAGGGCGCGCACCTCGACGCCGCGGATGGTGACCCCCGGCGCGCCACGACCGCTGACGCGGACCGAGGTCGGGTCGATTCCGGCCGGGAGTGGACTAAAAAGGATGCGGGCTGCGGTCCCCGCCAGCACGACTTCGGCCTCGCGGGTCACGAGGGCGTGCTGGCGGTAGATCACCACCGCCGTAACGCGCGATGCCGTGGGGAGTGGCTCGGACGTCGCGCGCGTAGCGGCGCCGCGAGCCGGTGCGGGTGAGGTCAGGGCGAGGACCGCGAGGACGAGGCAGGGAACAGCACGAGACATGTCGAACCTCCTTCATTTCTTCACTGCCGGCCGGCGGCCGCTGGCGAGAGGCGGCGGCGCGGCGGGCCCGAGCGTTGGCGGCAAGGTACGGCGGTGATGCAAGTCACGCCCGTGCTGCCCGCCGCCGGGCGCGGCGCCATCGCGGCACGCCCTGCTGCGGATGCGCCGCGCGCCGCGACTCGTGGCAAGATCACGCGATGCGGGTCGCCGTTGCAGTCGTCGCGGCCGTCTCGGCGGCCGCTTTCATCGCCCTGCCCGCGCCGTTGGGCCCCGGCGGCGCGCCGAGCGCCGCCCACCCGCAGGCGGCGGCATCGCCCCCCGCTCCCGCGCTCGTCGACGTCAACGCCCTCGTGCACGAGGCCCAGCAGGTGCAGCGCGCCGACGCCCTGGCCTGGTCGCGCTTCCGGTTCCACCGGCAGATTCGTACCGAACGGCTCGACGCGTCGGGGGCGGTCCTGGAGAGCGGCCATCTGGAGTTCGAGATCATGCCGCTCACGGTGGGCGGCTTCGACGAGCGGCTCCTGCGCATCGACGGGCGCGCGCCGACCGCCGAAGAGATCACCCAGTACCGGGAAGAGGCCTCCTTCAGCAAGCACTACAGCACCCTGACCGTGGTCGACCACGAGGAGGGCGAGGAGAGCGGCTACTCGCTCTCGACCCTCCTGCGCCTGTCGGCCTACCAGTACGCCGGCATCGACGCGATCGACGGCCAGCCGGCGCACCGCCTCGACTTCGCGCCCGACCCGCTGCCGCACGGCAGCGGCGTCGCGGCGCGCGTGACCCAGGCGATGGCGGGAAG
>DATKFL010000094.1:0-2564 GCA_035511355.1 Dongiaceae bacterium | reverse complement strand
ACTCCCGGTCGGTGTAGACCACGACCGCGATCGGCTCGCGCGGCGTGTAGTCGAACTTGAGCGCCACGAGCGGGAACTGCTCCTCGAGGTAGGCGACGATCGCGGCCTCGAGCTCGGGGGCGGTGGCCGCGCCGTCGTACGCCACGCTGAAATGCGCCGCCTCCGACCGGCGGAAGTCGCCGTCGACACCCTGGTGCCGCTCGAGGGTCTCGATCTGCGCGCGCACCGAGGCGTCCGGCCGGAGTTGATTCGACTTCCTGAGCGCCGCGATCGCTTCGGGGGCGCGGTCGAGCTTCTGGAGCGCGGCCGCCAGGATGACCAGGGCGTCGGGGTCGTCCGGCTTGTCGAGGAGCGCCTGCTCGAGGACGGTCCGCGCCCGCGCCGGCTGCTCCAGCCCGAGGAGCGCGGCGCCGAGCCCGCGCCGGGCCCGGGCGTTCGCAGGATCGTACCGGAGCGCCTCCTCGACGCTCCGGCGCGCGTCGTCATAGCGCCGCGACGAGAGCGCCCGCTCGCCGATCGCGGTCAGGCGCGCGACGATCTCGCGTCGATCGAGGTCGAGCGTGGAGGACCCGCTCCTCGCGGCGGCCGGGTCGGCGATCCGCCGGCGCAGCACCTCGACCCGTCGTTCGTCGGCCGCGGGGTCGGCCCCGGGCGGGCCGATCGGGGCCGCGGCGGCGGAGCCGCCGGGCGCGGCCGGCGGGGCGGCGGAACCGGGCACCGCACCGGGCCCGGGCGTGGCGGGGGGCGGCGCGCTGCGCTCGATCCGGACCACGTCGGCGCGCGGCACGGTGATCACCCCGGTCTTCTGGCGGAGCAGGAGATCGGCGCCGCGCTCCTCGATCCCGTCGCAGACGATGGTGGCTCCGTTCCGGAGATGCACCACCTCGGCGCGCACGGGGAGGGCGCCGGACAGCAGGGCGGCGACGCCGAGCACCCCGATCGCGGCGGCGGGGAACAGCGCGGGAGTGGTCCGGTGCGGTGCGGCGGTCATCGACGGCGTTCTCCGCCGCGGATGATAGCAGGGGGGCGCGGGCCGCCGGTCAGGCTTCCGGGAGGATCCCGCCGCCCGATCGGGCGAGGCGCGGATGCCGGACGTCGCGCCCCTCGCTCATGAAGATCACCATCTGGGCGATGTTGGTGGCGTGGTCGCCGATCCGCTCGAGGTACTTGGCGATGAAGGTGATCCGGAGCGCCCGGGTGATGTTCTTCGGCTCCTCGATCATGTAGGTCAGGAGCTCCCGGAACAGCTGCACGTTCAGGTTGTCGACCGCGTCGTCGGCCTGCAGGACGGCGCGCGCCTGGGTGACGTCGCGGTGCACGAAGGCGTCGAGGGCGCGGTGCACCATCTCCGAGACCGATCGCGCCATGTGCGGGATGTCGATGTACGGCTTGAGCGGCGGCTCCTGGTTGAGCTCCAGCGCCCGCTCGGCGATGTTCACCGCCAGGTCGCCGATGCGCTCCAGGTCGGTGACGATCTTGAGCGCCGTGGTGATGAAGCGGAGGTCGGACGCCGCCGGCTGCCGCAGCGCCAGGAGGTTCAGGCTCATGTGGTCGATCTCGAGCTCGCCCGAGTCGACGGTGCGGTCGGAGTCGATGACCCGGCGGGCCAGGTCGGAGTCGCGCTCGACCAGGGCCTGCATGGCGCGGGCGATCATCTCCTCGACCGTCCCGCCGAGAAAGAGGATCTTGTCGCCGAGATCCTGGAGTTCGCGCTCGTACTGCCGGCTGGTGTGCTCCATTATCCGAACCGTCCCGTGATGTAGTCCTCGGTGCGCCGGTCCGAAGGCGTGGTGAACAGCTTCGCGGTTTCGTCGTACTCGATCAACTCGCCGAGCAGCAGGAAGCCGGTGTGATCCGAGACGCGCGCCGCCTGCTGCATGTTGTGGGTGACGATGACGATGGTGAACCGGGTCTTGAGCTCGTCGATCAATTCCTCGACCTTGGCGGTGGCGATCGGATCGAGCGCGCTGCACGGCTCGTCCATCAGGAGCACCTCCGGCTCGACCGCCAGCGCGCGGGCGATGCAGAGGCGCTGTTGCTGGCCGCCCGAGAGACGCAGGGCGCTCTCGTGCAGGCGATCCTTCACCTCGTGCCAGAGCGCGGCCGAGTGCAGGCTCTTCTCGACCAGCCCCTCGAGCGTGGCGCGATCGCGGGTCCCGAGGACGCGCGGACCGTAGGCGACGTTGTCGAAGATCGACTTGGGGAAGGGGGTCGACTTCTGGAAGACCATGCCGACCCGCTTCCGGAGGTCGGTCACGTCGATGCCGTTCCCCTGGATCTCGAGGTCGCCCAGCACGATGCGGCCCTCGATGCGCACGTCCTCGACCAGGTCGTTCATCCGGTTGAGGCAGCGCAAGAGCGTCGTCTTCCCGCAGCCGGACGGGCCGATGAAGGCGGTCACCCGGTGCCGCGGGATGGTCATGCTGATCGACTTGAGCGCCTGCTTGTCGCCGTAGTAGAGGGAGAGGCGCTCGATGCGGGCGGCAATCGCCGGGGGCTGCGGGGGTCCCCCTTCCCTGAGACGCGGCGGCGGAACCGCGATGCGCAATGCGGGTGACGTCGTC
>DATKFL010000093.1:0-4689 GCA_035511355.1 Dongiaceae bacterium | reverse complement strand
CGCGCCGCGGCGGAGCGGAACCAGGCCGCCTTCAGCGTGCCGCTCCCGCCCGGGGTCTATCGCGTGCAGGGGCGGACGGGGGGCGGCATCGACCGGTCCTTCGTCGTCCCCGAGGCGACCGACGCCGACCCGGTGCTCGTCGACCGCGCCCGCTTCGCGCTGCGTCTCGACCCGCGGCCGGGCCCGAAGGCGCCGCGCTTCTTTCTGAACGGCATCGAGGTGACCGACCTCGATCGCCTGCCGTACGGCGTCTACCGGCTGAAAGTCGATCCTTCCGAGTACCCGTCGGCGCCGCAGATCGTCCGCTTCGTGATCGGCGACGGCATCCCCGACAAGACGCGCACGTCGTGGACGATGTACGTGCCGGCCGGCACGACCGCGGTCCTCGCGCTCGATCGTGGCGGGTCGCGCCGCTAGCGCGCGGTCCGCGCGTTCCAGGCGGTCAGCACCCAGTCGGGCGGATCGGGCTCTTCCTTCAGGCGCGACGGCAGGCCGCGCGCCACCGCCCAGCGATGCAGCCACGAAGGACCGTTCTTCCCGACGTACGCGTCGGGAAGCGCGTAGGCCGGATCGGCGAGCGCCTCGTTGAGCGTCACGAAGCGGTAGCCGCGCCCCTGCAACATCCGCAGCCGCTCCGGGAGCGTGTCGGCGTTCAGGCGGTTCAGGTGGATGAGGAGCACCTGCGCCGGCTCGCGCCCGAGCAGGTCGCGCCCGAGGCCTTCGAACCAGACCGTCATCCGCTCCGCGTGCGCGAGGCCGGCCGCGCGGATCGCGGCCGCCCCCGACGTGTCGCCCCGATCGAGCGCGTCCGAGTAGAGCGCGTCGAACATGTAGTCGGCGTCCTCGATCGTGAACGGCGCGACCCGGTAGCCGTGGTCGCCGAGAAACCCCTCGAAGGCGCGCTTGATCTCCGGCGTCGGGCCGGTCTGGGTGTAGGGATGCCGGAAGTACTCCGGACGCGCGCCGCGCGCCTCGAGAAGCGCGCGCGTCACCACCTCGCCGCGCAGGAGGTCGGCCTCGCACTCGGCGAGCGGCGTCGCGGTCAGGCCGCGGTGCGCGAAGCCGTGGTTGCCGAGCGTGAGTCCGGCGTCGAGCCAGGCGGCGAGAATCGCGACCCGGGCGTCGCGCTCATCGTCGACCTGGAGCTTCGCCTCGTTGACGAAGCCGATCGCCGGCGCCTTCGCCGCCGCCAGGGCGGCGACGAAGCGGCGGTTCAGGTCGGCGATCGCCGCGGCCCCGCCGTCGCAACGCACGCACGGCAGGTCGTCGACCGTGATCGCGAGGCGCCGGTCCGGTGGCGCCATGCCCGCGGGCGGCTTACCCGCCTCGGCAGCTCCCGGGGCGGCCGCGGCGGCGGCCAGCGTCGCGACGCCGAGAGCCAGGAACAGAGCGCCGGCGGCGCGCTTCACCGTTCCGGGCCGACGAACGCCTCGGCCTCGATCTCGACCAGGATCTCGGGCGTGATCAGGCGGCGCACCTCGACCATGCTGGTCGCCGGGAGGATCGTGCCGAACACCTCACCATGCACCCGGCCGATCGCCTCCCACTGGGAGATGTCGACGACATAGATGCGGGTGCGCACGACGTCCGCGAGGGTCGCGCCCAGGCGCACGAGCGCCGTCTCGATGTTCCTGAGGCACTGAATCGTCTGGGCGCGGGCGTCGCCGACCCCGACGATCCCGCCGCGGCCGTCGGTCGCGGTGGTCCCGGAGACGTGCACCCAGCCGCCCGCCCGGACCGCGCGCGAGTAGCCGACGATCGGCTCCCAGGGCGCGCCGGAGGCGTAGTTCTCGCGCGGCGGCGCCATGTCAGGCGATCCTGGCGAGTGACACGAAGGCGGCCGGTTTCATCGGGTTCTCCTGGCGCGGACGGGGCCCGAATCTTAGCAAACCGTCGCGGCTCAGTGCTTGCCGCTGTAGTTCTCGCGCAGGTAGGCGACGATGTCGCGCGACTCGGCGATGACCAGGTGCCGCTCGGTGTCGACCAGGACCGGAACCAGCGTCTGCCCGGAGATCTCCCGCACCCGGTCGCGCCGGGCATGTTCGACCGGCACCGTCCGCACGATGTAGTCGAGCCCCAGCTCGTCGAGTGCCTCGCGCACCACCTGGCAGTACGAGCATCCCTCGAACTGGTACAGCTCGAACATGTCGCTCCCCGTCGCGCCGCGGACCGCCCCTCAGGCGGCCGGACCCCAGCGCAGGCTCTTCATCGCC
Source organism: Dongiaceae bacterium (assembly GCA_035511355.1). GTDB lineage: Bacteria > Acidobacteriota > Polarisedimenticolia > Gp22-AA2 > Gp22-AA2 > DATKFL01. Next base: position 2,476 of record DATKFL010000093.1, on the reverse strand, counting down.
TCGCGCGCCGCGGCGACGGTCGTGTCGATCATCTCGTCGGTGTGCGCCAGCGACACGAAGGCCGCCTCGAACTGCGACGGGGCGAGATAGACGCCGCGCTCGAGCATGCGGTGGAACCAGGTCGCGAACAACTTGGTGTCGGCGCCGGCGACCGAGGCCCAGTCGACCGGCTCGCCGATCCCGAAGAAGGTCGTCAGGAGCGAGCCGACGCGGGTGATCCGCGCCGGCACCGACGCCGCCTCGGCCGCCTCGCGCAGGCCGCGCTCGAGGCGGGCCGAGGCCGCCTCGAGCCGCTCGTACACCCCCGGTGCCCGGAGCGCCCGGAGCATCGCGATGCCGGCGCGCATGACCAGCGGGTTCCCCGCGAGCGTCCCGGCCTGGTAGATCGGCCCCTCCGGGGCCATCTGATCCATGTATTCCTCGCGCCCGCCGTAGGCGCCGATCGGCAGACCGCCGCCGAGAATCTTGCCCAGGGTGGTCAGGTCGGGGACGACCCGGTAGCGCTCCTGCGCCCCGCCCGGGGCGACCCGGAAGCCGGTGATCACCTCGTCGAAGATCAAGAGGATGCCGGTGCGCGCGGTGATCTCCCGGAGACCCTCCAGGTATCCCGGCTTCGGTGGCACCACTCCCATGTTGGCGGCCACCGGCTCGACGATGACGCAGGCGATCTCCGAGCCGCGCTCGTGCACCAGCCGCGCGAAGGCGTCGAGGTCGTTGTACGGCACGACGAGGGTCTGCTCCGCCACGGCGAGCGGCACGCCGGGTGTCCCCGGGATGCCGAGGGTCGCCACCCCCGACCCCGCCTTCACCAGGAGCGCGTCGACATGCCCGTGGTAGCACCCCTCCATCTTGACCACGAGGTCGCGGCCGGTGACGCCGCGGGCGAGGCGGAGGGCCGACAGGGTCGCCTCGGTTCCCGAGTTGACCATCCGCACCTTCTCGATGCCGGGAACCATCTCGACGACGAGGCGCGCGAGGTCGACCTCGTGCGGATTCGGGGCGCCGAACGAGGTGCCGTCGGAGGCGGCGTCCTGCACCGCGGCGACGATCGTCGGCTCGGCATGCCCGAGGATTAGCGGGCCCCACGACCCGACGTAATCGATGTAGCCGTTGCCGTCGACGTCGAAGATGAGCCCGCCGCGGCCGCGCGCGAAGAACAGCGGCTGTCCGCCGACCGACTTGAAGGCGCGCACCGGCGAGTTCACCCCGCCCGGGATGATCTGGCGCGCCTTGTCGAAGAGCGAGTCGGAGAGGGTCATCGGGTCGGCGGGCGGGTCGGAGACCGGCGCATCACGGGAGATTCAGCGCAGGAGGAGCCGCGCCGCCTCCTTGGCGTGATAGGTCAGGATGAAGTCGGCGCCGGCGCGGCGGATGGCGGTGAGCGACTCGAGGATGACGCGGTCGCGGTCGATCCAGCCGTTCCGGGCGGCCGCCTCGATCATCGCGTACTCCCCCGACACGTGATAGGCGCCGATCGGCGCGCTCACCCGCTCGCGCACCCGGCGGATCACGTCGAGGCACGGGAGCGCCGGCTTCACCATCACCAGGTCGGCGCCCTCCTCGAGGTCGAGGCGCACTTCGCGGAGCGCCTCGCGGACGTTGGCGGGATCCATCTGGTGGCTGCGGCGGTCGCCGAACTGCGGCGCCGACTGCGCCGCCTCGCGGAACGGCCCGTAGAACGCCGACGCGTACTTCACCGCGTACGACAGGATCGGCGTGTCGTCGAAGCCCGCGCCGTCGAGCGCCTTGCGGATCGCCCGGACCCGCCCGTCCATCATGTCCGACGGCGCGACGATGTCGGCGCCGGCCTTCGCCTGGCTCACCGCCGCGCGCGCCAGGAGCGCGAGCGTCGGGTCGTTGAGGATCGCCTCCCCGTCGACGACGCCGCAGTGGCCGTGGTCGGTGTACTCGCACAGGCAGACGTCGGTGAGGACCAGCATCCCGGGGGTGCGCTTCTTGATCTCCCGGGTGGCCCGCTGCACGACACCGTCGTCGTCGTACGCGCCGGAGCCCTGGGCATCCTTGGCATCGGGGATGCCGAACAGGATCACACCCGGAATCCCCAGGGCCTGCGCCTCCTCGGCTTCGGCCGCCGCCTCGTCGACCGAGAGGTTGAACTGCCCCGGCATCGAGGCGATCTCCTGGCGCACGCCGCGCCCGGAGCGGACGAAGAGCGGGGCGATCAGGTCGCCCGGGGCGAGGCTCGTCTCGCGCACGAGGGCGCGGATCGCCGCGGTACGCCGGAGACGGCGCGGCCGCTCCGCCGGGAAGGGGCTCACTCCGCGGTTCCTTCCTCGTCGTCCTCGTTGTGGAAGAAGCCGGCGGCGCACGGCTCGCTGCAGAAGGCGCGGCCGCTCCGGAGGAACTTGTCCTCGTCGCAGAACATCTCGTGACAGATCGGACAGCGATCGAGATGCACCTCGTCGTCGCTGATGCCGCAGGTCTTGCAGACCGGCACGAAGGCCTCCCGGAAGGG
>DATKFL010000092.1:0-9345 GCA_035511355.1 Dongiaceae bacterium | reverse complement strand
CCCTCGCCGCCGAGTGGCCGGTGCGCACCAATTACCTCTACACGACCTATCAGGGGCGCGAGGACGACATGACCCCGAAAGCGGGGGAGCGGCGCGTCCTGATCCTCGGCTCGGGCGCCTACCGCATCGGATCGTCGGTGGAGTTCGACTGGTGCTGCGTGAGCGCGGCGGCGGCGCTCCGGCGTCTCGGCTGCGCGCCGGTGGTGGTCAACTGCAACCCCGAGACCGTGTCGACCGACTACGACATGGGGCACACGCTCTACTTCGAGGAGCTGACCTTCGAGCGCATCCACGACATCTGGCGCAAGGAGAAGCCGGAGGGGATCCTGCTCGCCTTCGGCGGGCAGGTGCCCAACAACCACGCGCTCGCCTGCGCGCGTGCCGGCATCAAGGTCTTCGGCACCCAGCCCCAGGACATCGATCGCGCCGAGGATCGGCACAAGTTCTCCAGCCTTCTCGACCGGCTCGGCGTGCCGCAGCCGCCCTGGGCCGAGGTGACCTCGCGCCGCGAGGCGCGCCGCTTCGCGGAGCGGGTCGGCTATCCGGTGCTGGTGCGGCCGTCGTACGTGCTGTCCGGCGCGGCGATGCGCATCGCCGCCGACGGCCCGGCGCTCGACGCCGCGCTCCGGGGAGCGGCCGAGGTGTCGCGCGAGCACCCGGTCGTGCTCTCGAAATTCATCGAGGGGGCCAAGGAGCTCGAGGCCGACGCGGTGGCCTCCGGCGGACGCCTGATCGCGGTGGCGGTGACCGAGCACGTGGAGAACGCCGGCGTGCACTCGGGCGACGCCACCGTCGTCTTCCCGCCCCAGAAGGTCTACCTGGAGACGGTGCGGCGCCTCCGGGAGATCACCGCGCGGCTGGCCGAGGCGCTCCGGATCACCGGGCCGTTCAACGTGCAGTTCCTGGCGATCGACAACGAGGTGATGGTCATCGAATGCAACCTGCGCGCGTCGCGATCCTTCCCGTTCATCTCGAAGGTCAGCGGCGTCGATCTCATCGACCTCGCGACCCGCGCGATGCTGGGGGAGGAGGTCGCGCCGGTGCCGGCGTCGCTGCTCGATCTCGACTACGTCGGCGTCAAGGCGCCGCAATTCTCCTTCTCGCGCATCAAGGGCGCCGATCCGGCGCTCCGGGTCGAGATGGCGTCGACGGGTGAAGTGGCCTGCCTCGGCGCCGACCTCCCGGAGGCGTTCCTGAAGGCGATCCTGTCGGCCGGTTTCCGGATGCCGACGCGCCGCCAGGTGCTCCTGTCGATCGGCTCCGAGCGCGACAAGCTGCGCTTCCTGCCGTCGGCGCGCGCGCTGCGGGAGATGGGGTACACGATCTTCGCCACCGGCGGGACCGCGGCGTTCCTCGAGGAGCACGGGGTGCCGAACGTGCGGCTCTACAAGATCCAGGAGAAGCGGCAACCGTCGCTGCTCGAGGTGATCACCCCCGGCAAGGCCGACCTCGTGATCAACATCCCGCTCGGATACGACCGGCGCGAACTGACCGACGGCTACATCATCCGCCGGCGGGCCATCGACTTCGGCGTGCCGCTGATCACCAACCTCCAGCTCGCCGAGCTCCTGGTGAAGAGTCTCGCGACCAAGGGAATCGACGACCTGCTGCCCCATCCCTACGACCACTACGTCGGGGCCGTCCGACCGGAGGGCGCGCCGGACGGCGCCCGCGGGCCGGTCCGTCAGGAGAGAGAGCGCGCGATCGTCGGGCGACCGGCCGCGAGGCGCCCTGCGGCGCTGAAGGCGGCCGACCCGCTTCCGGTCATGCCGGCTCCCGCCGGCGCCACCGCGTCGCGAGCGCGTCGACCGCCAGGACCGTGAGGGGCAGGTAGAACGGGACGAGGTACCGCGGCTCGGTCCAGATCGCCATCGACACGACCAGGGTACCGACGAGGGCGCCGCCGAGCGCTCCGGCGGCGGGCGGGGAGCGCCGCACCAGCACGTAGAGGCCGACTCCGATCAGAAGGAGGTGCTCCAGCGCGAGCACCGCCCACCCCGCGGTGGCCGCTCCGCCCGGCAGAAAACCGATCAGGTGCCGGCGCGCGATCGGCGGGCGGAACAGGTTGCCTGCCTTGATCACGAACGATTGCGCCTGCGCCAGCGGATGGGCGACGTAGTTCGCGAGACCGGCGCCGATGAAGTAGGCGTCGTCGGCCGGGCGGTCGGGCCCGAATCCGTCCTCCGCGAGCCTTGCGGCCGCCCGGGTGTTGACGTCGGCGAGGGACAACGCGCCCCCCTCGTCGATGTCGAACGGATTCACGTCCCGAAGCGTCAGCCCGAACGAGCAGGTGAAGAAGATCTCCGGAGCCTTGCTCGTGGTCAGGAGCGGACCGGCCCCCGCGCGGAGATTGCGGGTCACCCAGGGGGCGAGCGTCAGGAGGAAGGCCCCGAGAAAAAGCGCCCCCGTGCGCCGGCTCCCGGGACGCCGGCCGCGGGCGAGCCCGACGGCGGCGCCGATCGCGTCGGCGAGAGCGACCTCCCGGAAGTAGCACGAGAGTCCGAGGAGGCCCCCCGCTCCGCATGCCGCACGCAGGTGCGGCGTCGATCGGCTGGCGAGCGCCAGGAACGCGAGGAAACAGCCGACGTGGATTGCATCGGAGTTGACCGTCCAGGACGAGAACAGCACCAGCGGCTGCACGAGGAACAGGAACATCGCCGTCGCGGCGACGCCGGGACCATGAAGCCGCGCCGCGGCGCTCGCGTAGACGAAGGTCCCGAGGAGGAGGATCGCGGCTTCGACCGCGCCAAACAGTCCGAGGTGGCCGACTGTCCGCTTGGAGAGCGCCATGAGCCACGCCGTCCCGGGCATGTGGGTCGTATGCGGGCGGCCCTCCGAGGTGTAGGAGCCCTCGCGCAGGAGGTCGGCCGCGAGGTTGCCGTAGGTCGTCGCGTCGGTGATCAGCGGATTCCAGGCGTTCCGCTCGATGCCGACGTCGCGTTCGAAGTACCAGGGTTGGAGTCGCGGCTGGAGCGCGAGGAAGGTGACCAGGTGCGCCGCGCCGGCGAGAGCCAGGGCGACGAGGAGCTGGCGGTTCGATCGGACGGCCGGCACACGCCGGATTCTGGGGGGAGCGGCGATCGAAGTCCAGACGGTCCGGCGCGAGCGCCCCGGGTCAGGCGCTCTTTGCCGGGGCGGCGGCGGAGATCAGGTCGATCACGCCGCGCTCCCGGAGGCGCTTCAGCGCGCGCAGCGCGTCGACTTCCCGGAGCGGGCTGATGCTCATGATCGAGCGCAGATCCCAGGTGCCGTTGACCCGGCTGACCAGGAAGAACTCCTCCGGGCTCAGGGGCTCGTTGACCAGCGTCTCGAGCGGCCGCTTGAGGACGGGAATCTTGTCGGGCGGCAGGTAGAAGCGATAGGCGCGCTCGACGAAATAGCGCTCCGCCTCGTGATGCAGGGTCTGGACCGCCGGCGTGCGCACCCCGGCGGCGCGCACGCCGTCGAGGAGACCGAGCGCCTCCTCGGCGTCCCCGCGCTTGAGGTGCTCCTCCGCCGCCGCGATGGTCCCCGCCAGCGCGTCAGCGGACGCCGCCGGGACTTCGGGGAGGGCGGAAGGCGCCGCGGAGCGCTTCTCGGCGACCGCCAGGTGCCGGCGCTGCACCAGGACGAACAACACCTGGATGACGTTGAACTCCGAGGCGTGCGCCTCCAGGATCACCTCGGCGATCGTGCGCCGCCCGTCGATCAGGTCGTAGAGCCGGCGGGGAAACGGCTTCCCGGCGATGTCGGGGGTGAGGGGCCGATCGCTGTGCGCCAGCACGAGGCGGTTGTCGGGCAACAGGTCGCGGATGCGCCGCGCCGTGTCATAGCGCCGTACCCCCTCGAGGAGAATGCCTTCGACCGCCATCGAGATCAGCACCTGCTCGGAAGGCGAGAGCTCCCCCTCGACGAACTCGAACTCGGCGTCGTTCCAGAGGAACAGCGAGTAGATCGTCTCCTCGGCCTTGAGACGCAGCACCGCCGCGACGCGTGCCTCGGTGACCAGCCCCGCCTGCACGAGGATCCGCCCGAGCATCACGCCGCTGCGGCCCTGCTGCTCCATCGCCGTCCGGAGGTGCGTCTCGTTGATCAGGCCTTCGGAGAGGAGGACCTGGCCGAGGTAGTCGCGCGGGTCGTTGCTGGACGAGCCGACGATCAGCCCCTGCCGGAAGTAGATCTTCTTCGCCACCGATCCGTGCTGCAGGACGAGCGTGCCGCTCTTCTGCCCCCGGCTCGCCCACTGCAGGAGATCCGGGAGGGACATGGTTTCGAGATTTCCCGTGAGCCCCTTCTGCGGCATGCGACCTCGCGGGACGAATCGGCCCGCCCGGGGGCGTCGGTTCGTTGACACCAACGTCCTCCGGGCGCACCACGCCCGTGGGGAATATAGGGAGGCGGAGAGACGCGCGGCAAGCCGCCGGTGACGCCGCCGTGGTGACCGGGAAAGGCGTTGCAATCGCACGGCTTCTGTCGTAGGTTCAGCGGCTGATCCAGTGAGGCGATCGGGACGCCGTGGGCCCGGCAATCCGGGCCTTCCGCGCGACCGCCCCGCCGTCCCGGGAATGGGAGACTCGATGCGGATTTTCGTCAGCGGAGCTCACGGCACCGACGAGGCCGTCCGGAAGACCATCGCCAGGACGCGCGGGGTCACCCGCTCCTGAGATGTGCGGCATCGCCGGCGTCGTGGGGCGCCCCGATCGCGAGGCGGTCGGGCGGATGATCGACGCCATGGCCCGCCGCGGCCCGGACGACAGCGGGATCTACGCCGACGCCGACGTCGCCCTGGGGCACCGCCGGTTGAGCGTCATCGATCTCTCGCCGTCGGGGCATCAGCCGATGACCCGGGCCGGCGGACTCCTCGTCCTGACCTACAACGGGGAGATCTACAACTTTCAGTCCCTCCGGACCTCTCTCGAAGCCCGCGGCCAGCGCTTCGTGTCGCGCTCCGACACCGAGGTGATCCTGGCGCTGTACGAGAGCGAGGGGGTGGAGGGATTCGCGCGTCTCCGGGGGATGTTCGCGTTCGCGCTCCTCGATCGGCGCGCGGCGACGCCGCGGGTCGTGCTCGTCCGCGATCACTTCGGCATCAAGCCGCTCCTGTATGCGGAAGCCGGCGGCCGGCTGGTGTTCGCCTCCGACCTGCCGGGTCTTCTCGCGAGCGGCCTGGTGCCGGAGACGGTCGATCCGGTCGCCCTCGTGCAGTACCTGATGCAGGGGCATGTGGCGCAGCCGCGCACTCTCGTGCGCGGCGTGCGCATGCTGCCGCCGGGCCATGTCATGACGATGACCCCGGGGGAGCGGCCGGCGGTCCGGCGCTACTGGGCCCTCGACGCCGCCCGATCGGCGCGCCTCACCGGGGGACTCGACTTCGAGCAGCAGGCCGCGCAGGTGCGCACCCTCCTGGAGGCCGCAGCCGCCGCGCAGATGGTCAGCGACGTGCCCCTGGGAGCGTTCCTCAGCGGCGGGGTCGATTCCACGACCCTCGTGGCTCTCATGACCCGCGCCGCGGGCCGGCCGATCCACACCTACTCGGTCGGCTTCGCAGGTGCCGGCGCGACGCTCGACGAATCGGCGGACGCCGAACGATCGGCACGCGCCCTGGGATCGGTGCACACCGCCGTCACCGTGACCGGCGCCGATCTGGCCTTGCAGCTTCCCGCCATCGCCGCCGACCTGGGGCAGCCGACCGTCGACGGCGTGAACATGCACCTGGTGTCGCGCGCCGCCCGTCGCGGGGTCACCGTCGCCCTGTCGGGGCTCGGTGGTGACGAGCTGTTCGCCGGATACCCCACCTTCGAAGGCCTGGCCGGAATCGACCGGCCGGCGCGGCGGCTCCGGGCGATGCTCGGGCGGCTGCGACGCGGGGTGGCGCGCGGTGCGCCGCCGGTCACCCGCTCCTGGCGCGCGCTCCAGCGGCGCATGCCGTTCGCCGCCACCTACCTGACGTATCACCTCATCCGCACCCCGGAGGCGGCATGGCGGCTGGCCGGCGAGCCGGCGATCGACCCGGAGGAGCTGTTCGAGCACCTCGATGCGGACGCCGATCCGCCGGCGGGACTGGTGCCGCGCGTGTCGCGTCTCGAGACCTCCCTGTACATGGGCTCGCAACTCCTGCGCGACGCCGATGCCGCGAGCATGGCGCATTCCCTCGAGGTTCGCGTGCCGCTCCTCGACGTGGAGCTCGCGGAGTTCGCCTACGGACTGCCGGACGCGTCGCAGATCGGCGCGCCGCGCGCCGGCGCGCGGCCGGGCGGGAAGCGTGCCTTCGTGCGCGCCGTCGACGACCTGATCCCGGAGTGGACCTGGAAGAAGCCGAAGCGCGGCTTCACGCTGCCGTTCGGCGAATGGATGCGCGGTCCGATCGCGCCCCTGATCGACGAGACGTTCGCCGCGGGCAGCCTCGAACACCTGGGGCTCCTGGATGCCGATCAGGCGCGCCGCGAGTGGGACCGCTTCCGCCGCGACGGGGAAGGATCGTGGACCGGGGCATGGAGCGTCCTGATGTTCGCCCTCTGGGCCCGCGCCCGGGCGGGCGTACCGGCGCGCCGCGACGCGGGAATCCCGACGCGTGGCTGAATCGACGACCGCGCCGATTCGCGGTCCGCTCCTCGTGGTGAACTCGGCGGCCCCGACCGAGGCGGTCGGCACCACCATCGTGGTGCGGCGGCTCCTCGAGCACTTCCGCCGCGAGGAAGTGGTCTTTCTGGCGCGGGCCGCCAATCGGCACGCCCGCCTGCGGGTGCATGCGGTTCATTACCCGGTGGTCAGGGGGTGGGCCCCGAGGCGCGGCCTGCGCGGCGAGCGATTCACCCGCGTCCTGGCCGCCGCGCCGATGCTGACGCAGGGGATCGCGATGGCGCTCCGATACCGGCCGGTGGCGATCCTGGGGGTCTTTCCGGACGACGGCTCGCTCCTCACCGCCTGGCTGCTGCACCGCGTCACCGGGATCCCGCTCCTGGCGTACTTCTGCGATCTCTACATGGAGGACCGGGTGGGTGACGGCTGGGAGGCGCGACTGTCGCGCTGGTTGCAGCCGCGCGTCTTCCGGAGCGCCCGGCGCCTCGTGGTCGTGAACCAGGGGATGGCCGACTTCTATCGGGAGCGCTACGGCATCGACGCGCTCGTCGTGCCGACCTGCATCAACCAGCCGATCCCCGCCTTCGCGCCGCCGCCGCCGCACCACCGTCCGTTCCGGATCGGCTACAGCGGCAACGTCAACCCCACCCGCATCGCGTCGCTCCGCGCGCTGATCGAGGCCCTGGGGAGGGATCCCGGGTTCGAGGTGCGTCTGTTCACGCCGCAGCCGCGCGCCGACCTCGAGCGCCGGGGCCTCCGCTCAGGCAATGCGAGCGTCGAGTTCGTCCGGGACGAAGCGACGCTCGTGCGCCGGCTCGAGGAATGCGACGCCCTGTTCATCCCGGTCGCCTTCGACAACGGCGAGAACACGCGCGACCAGCTGGCCACCTCCTTCGGGATCAAATCGTACGAGTACTTTCTCGCACAGCGGCCTGTGGTGGTGCACGCTCCGGGCGACTACTTCCTGACTCGCTTCTACCGCCAGCACGGGTGTGGCATCGTGGTCGACGATCCGGCGCCCGCGCCGGTTCTGGAGGCGTTCCTGCGGCTGCGCGAGGAGCCCGAGGTCGGCGCGGAGATGGCGCGGCGCGGGCTCGAAGCGTTGCACGGGTTCGAGGGATCGCGGGTGGCGGCGGCGCTGCGTGCCGAAATCGGGGGCCTCGGGCGATGAAAGCGGCGACGCGATGACCGCGCCAATCCGCGGTCCGCTCCTGGTGGTGTCGCCAGCGGTCCCGACCGAGGCCGCCGGCACCAACATCGTGGTCCGGCGCCTCCTCGAGAACTTCCGCGGCGACGAGGTGATCCTCCTGGCGCGGGCCGCCGACCGGCGCGCCCGGTTGCAGGGGGACACGCTTCACTACCCGGTGGTCAAGGGGTGGGCGCCGCCGCGCGGTCTGCGCGGCGAGCGCTACTCGCGTCTGCTCGCCGCGGCGCCGATGCTCGCCCAGGGGCTCGCGATCGCGCGCCGGCACCGGCCGGTCGCGATCCTGGGTGTTTTTCCGGAAGACGGCACGCTCCTCACCGCCTGGCTGCTGCACCGGGTCACCGGGATCCCGCTCCTGCCGTACTTCTGCGATCTGTACATGGAGGACCGGGTGGGTGACGGCTGGGAAGCGCGACTGTCGCGCTGGTTGCAGCCGCGCGTCTTCCGAAGCGCCCGGCGCCTCCTGGTGGTGAACCAGGGGATGGCCGACTTCTATCGCGGGCGTTACGGCATCGACGCGCTCGTCGTGCCGACCTGCATCAACCAGCCGATCCCCGCCTTCGCGCCGCCGCCGCCGCACCACCGTCCGTTCCGGATCGGCTACAGCGGCAACGTCAACCCCACCCGCGCCTCGTCGCTGCGCGCGCTGATGGACGCCGTGCGGGGCGATCCCGGGTTCGAGGTGCGGCTGTTCACGCCGCAGACGCGCGCCGATCTCGACAGCTGGGGCATCCGGTCCGACGCCGCGGGCGTCGAGTTCATCCGGGACGAAGCGGCGCTCGTGCGCCGGCTCGAGGAATGCGACGCGCTGTTCGTCCCGATCACCTTCGACACCGACGGCAACACGCGCGACCAGCTGGCCACCTCCTTCGGGATCAAGTCGTACGAGTACTTCCTGGCGCAACGCCCGGTCGTGGTGCACGCGCCCGGCGACTACTTCGTGGCGCGCTTCTATCGCGCGCACGAGTGTGGCATCGTGGTCGACGATCCGGCGCCCGCGCCGCTTCGGGAGGCGTTCCTGCGGCTGCGGGGCGCGCCCGCGATCGGGGTGGACCTGGTGCGGCGCGGTCTCGAAGCGACGCACGACTTCGAGGGAGCGCGGGTGGCGGCGGTCCTGCGAGCCTTCCTCGGGGGCCTCGGGCGATGAAGGCGGTGACGCGATGACCGGACCGGCCTGAGCATGTGCGGCATCTGCGGACTGATGGATCGCGGCGGCGGCCCGATCGACCGCGGCGTGGTCGAGGCGATGACCCGCCGCATCGCGCATCGCGGTCCGGACGACGAGGGAGTGTACGTCGCCCCGGGCGCCGGTCTCGGACACCGCCGGCTGAGCATCATCGACCTCTCCGCCGCCGGGCATCAGCCGATGGCGTCCTCCGACGGCTCGCTGGTCGCGGTGTACAACGGCGAGATCTACAACTATCGGGAGGTCCGCGAGGAGCTCGCGCGCGGCGGCGCGCGTTTCGGCACCGCGACCGACACCGAGGTGGCGATCGAGGCCTACCGCCGCTGGGGCGTCGATGGGTTCGCACGGCTCAACGGCATGTTCGCGATCGCCCTCTGGAGCCCTTCGAGGCGCGAGC
>DATKFL010000091.1:0-3652 GCA_035511355.1 Dongiaceae bacterium | reverse complement strand
GGGCGGCAGGACGCGGCGCTCGTAGCGCCGCATCTGCCGCGCCTCGGCCCGCAGGCGGAGCCGCTGCCAGGTGGTCCAGACCGGCAGCGCCGCCAGCGCCTCCTGCCGGATCGACTGGGCATCCTCGATGCACACCACGGTGCGCGCGGCCCAGGCGGCCGGGACGTATTGCACCGACGCCTGGTCGTACACCAGGAGCGCCTCGAACCCGCCGGTGGCCATCAGGGAGTCGAGGCGCGCGCGCACGCGCGGCGAGCGCAGGCCGTAGTCGACCGGCGGCAGTCCCGAGAAGAGGCGCAGCGGCCGGCGCAGCGGCTTCGGGATCAACGGGTACTCGCGACCGAGGAACTCGGTGGTGCGGCAGAACGCCGCCAGGTCGTTCTCGACCGGGTGATCCCCGCGGCAGACCAGGTGCAGGTCGAAGCGCTGCGACAGCGATTCCAGGTTGTCGCGGATCAGGATGGCGCTGCCGTACCGGCGCGTCGCCGGATAGCGGGAGAGGGCGACCAGGAGCCCGGGCCGGTTCATGAGCCTCGGCGCCGTCGGACTCAGACCGTGACGAACGGCTGGTCGGCGATCAGCGCGAATTGCGCCTCGCTCGGGCGATGGAACTTCCGGTACTGGAAGATGTTCTCGGCGTACGGCAGCCCGCGCACGCCGGCGAGGAACCCGGCATCGAGGCGCTCCGGGTCGACGAAGAAGGCGTTGACCCCGTGCCGGTTGACGGTCACGAACCGGTAGCCGCGACGCTCGAAGAGCTTCCGCCAGGCGGCGATCGACACCCCGTAGGCCAGGCTGGTCGGGTGCGCGGTCGCGGCATCGAAGTCGGGCCGGTAGGCGACGGTCATCGAGCGTTCCGGTCCGAAGACCGCGTTGTACTCCGCGACGAAGATCGCCGGGCGGAAGCCGCCCTCGAGAAGCGCCTCGGCGACGTGGTAATCCATGCCGTCGATGTCGAGCGAGAAGACGTCGGGATCCGCCCGCCAGGCCAGCGCGCGGATCGCCGTTGCGCTCTCGCGGGTGACGAACATCGGGTGGCACTCGATGCCGACGCCGTACTGCATCAGCCGGCGGGATTGCTTCGACTTCCCGGGGTCGCCCTCGATCAGGAGCCCCGCGTACTGCTCGGCGAGCAGGAGCCACGCGGTATTGTTTTCGAGTCCGTCGGAGGCGCCGATCTCGACGCAGTAGCGGTTGGCGGCGACCAGGTGCCGGCGCAGGACGTCGAGGATGCCGTCCTCGCCGTTCTGGCTGAACCCGGAGAACTCCCAGGTGCCGGGATCGGTCGGGTCGATGCGGCGCGCCTGCATCATCGCGCCGCCCCGCGCCATGGCGAAGGCGAGGCGCAGTTCCGCGCGCAGATCCCGGCGGAGCTTTCGGCGCAGTCCGAACATTGGGGAGGGATTCTAGGTCCGCGGAGGGCCGTCCCGTCAACCGGGAGGCGCGCTCCCGTCGCCCGCGGCGAGGCGCCGGGCGATCTCCTCGAGACCGACGGTCGGGATCCAGCCGGTGGCGGCCCGGAGCCGGGCCGGGTTCCCGACCCGGGTCCGACCGGGTCGCGCCAGGATCCCGGCCTCTTCGCGCACGTGCGGGCGCCAGTCGAGATCGACCGCGGCGAACGCCGCCGCCACGAAGTCGCGCACCGTGCGCCGCTCGCCGGTTGCGATCACGAACTCGCCCGGCGTGTCGAGCGCGACGATGCGACGCATCGCGTCGACGTAGTCGCTCGCCCAGCCCCAGTCGATCACCGCATCGAGGTTGCCGATCACGAGAGGCTCGGGATCCCCGGCCCGGATCCGCCGCGCCGCGCGGGCGATCTTCATCGCCAGGAACTTCGCCTCGCGGTGCGGCGACTCGTGGGTGTAGAGGATGCCGACCGAGGCGTGCAGGCCGTGCTGCGCGCGGTAGATCCGGCAGGCCAGAAGACCGTCCGCCTTGGTCATGCCGTAGATCGAGTCGGGCCGGATCGGCGTGCCCTCGTCCTGCACCTCGGTGTCGGGGGCGCCGAAGATGTGCGACGAGGCGGCGAAGAAGAGCCGGGTCGCCGGCGAGCCGGCGCGGATCGCCTCGAGGCAGTGGAGAAGCGAGAAGAAGTTGATCTCGTAGCGCGCCCGGATGGCGTCGAGGTCGAAGGCCTGCGACTCCTCCGACGACTCGTGCAGGGCGGCCAGGTGGAAGAGCGCGTCCGGCCGGAGCGCGCTGACCACCGCCGCGACCTCCGCGGCCCGGGTGATGTCGACCGGCTGGTCCCAGGTCAGGCCGGACGGGTCGATCGTGCCGCGACCGATGCCGAGGGTGCGGGCGCCGCCGGAGCGCAGCAGGGCGGTCAGGAGGCGGCCGTCCTGCCCGTTGCTGCCGACGATGATCGCGCTCCGGATCGCCACGGCCCCTCTCAGGCCGCCCCGACCAGGTCGAGATGCGGCAGGGGGAAGACCAGCCGACCGCCCGCCTCAAGCCAGGCCCGCTCGCGCTCGACGATGCTGTCGCGGAAATGCCAGGGGAGGACGAGGAACATCTCCGGCTTCGACCGGCGCGCCTCCTCCTCGGAGACGATCGGGATCAGCGTCCCGGGGGTGAACCGGCCGAACTTGTCCTGGTTGACCTCGGCGATAGAGGCGAGATCCTCGCGGGTGACGCCACAGTACTGCAACAGGACGTTCCCCTTGGTCGAGGCGCCGTAGCCGGCGACGCGCCGGCCTTCGCGACGCTGCGCGCCCAGGAAGCCGCGCAACTCGTCGCGATGCCGCGCCACCCGTTCCCGGAAGGCCGCGTAGGGAGCGGGCGTGTCGAGGCCGAGCGCCGCTTCCTTCTTGAGAATCGCGTCGATTGCGGCGCCGTCCGCGGCGTGCGACGAGCCCTGCTTCGCGGCGGTGATCGAGAAGCTGCCGCCGTTCACCGCGTTGAAGGTGACCTCGAGAATCGCCAGCCCGACCCGTTCCATCATCCAGCGGATCGGCCCGAGCGCGTAGTACTCGAGATGCTCGTGGCAGACGGTGTCGTAGGCGTTCATCGCCAGCATCGTCGGCATGTAGCTCTGCTCGAGCACCCAGAGGCCGCGATCGTCGAGGCAGTCGCGCACCTCGCGCATGAACTGCATCGGGTCCTCGAGGTCGTAGAACATCGAGAACGAGGTGATCACCTTCGCCTTGCGCGGTCCGACCGCCGCGGCGAGCCCGCGCGCCGAGAAGAAGTCCGGGATCAGGCGGATGTGCGCCGGGTAGTGGCGCGCGAACGCGGCGCCGCCGGGATCGATGCCGATCAGATCGGCTCCCCTGGAAGGATAGGCCGCCAGAGTCGTCCCGTCGTTGCTGCCGATGTCCACCACGAGATCCCCCGGGCCGAGCGGGATGCGCGCGCGGATCGCCTCGACCTTGCCGCGCAGGTGCGCCACCATCGAGCGATTGAGACCGGACCGGTAGCCGTAGTCGTCGCCGTACAGCGCCTCCGGCGCGGCGGAATGCTCGAGTTGCAGGAGACCGCAGCGCCCGGGGTCGCCGCCGGTGACGCAGCGCACGAGCCGGAGCGGCATCACCGGCACGGCCTGGTCCGCCGTCTTCGGGAAGACCCCGGTGAGCGCCTGGTTGCCGAGGTCGAGGGCCGGCTCGAGATCGGAGCCGCCGCAGACGCGGCAGCGGTCGATGGCGCGGAACGG
>DATKFL010000090.1:0-3749 GCA_035511355.1 Dongiaceae bacterium | reverse complement strand
GATCGCCACCAGGGCCTCGGTCGGGTGGATGACGATGGAGCCGCCCGATCGGAGCCACACGGTCGGCCGGAGGGCGCGCTCGAGCTGCGTCTGGATGCCGCGCGCCTCGAACAGCGGCACCGGGCCCTCGTGGCGCCGGAGACGCGGCGCGCCGGCGGGGCGGGCGCGCAGCAGCCACGCGCCGGTCGCCTCCACCAGGTCGTCGGCGTCGGCGGTGATCTCCTCGACCCCTTCGCGCAGCACGTCGCGCAACGCCCGCTCGAGCGCGCCCGCCTCGGAGTGCAGGAGCGCCGGGGCCGAGGCGCCGGCGCGGCGCCGTCCGACCTCCTCCCAGGTGCGCACCAGGTCGGTGGCGTCGTCCTCGAACGCTGCGGCCGGCAGTCCGGTGGCGGCGGTCCGCACGATGAAGCCACCGGGAGCGCCGAGGCGCTGGGTCAGCGCCCGGAGCGCTT
Source organism: Dongiaceae bacterium (assembly GCA_035511355.1). GTDB lineage: Bacteria > Acidobacteriota > Polarisedimenticolia > Gp22-AA2 > Gp22-AA2 > DATKFL01. The sequence goes on along the minus strand of DATKFL010000090.1, from coordinate 3,297 downwards.
CCCGCAGGCGCTCGCGCTCCGCCGGGTCCTCGATGCGACGCGACACGCCGATGTGATCGACGCCCGGGAGGAACACCAGGAGCCGCCCCGGCAGCGCCGGGTGCCCCGTGATGCGCGCCCCCTTGCGCGCCATCGGGTCCTTGGCGACCTGGACCAAGAGCTCCTGCCCCTCGCGCACCCGATCCTCGATGCGCGCCGGCGGGCGGAGGGGCGCCGCCACCGGCGGGGAGACGGCCCCGGTCACGACCCCGGCCGCGACCTCGCCCTCCGCCCCCGCGCCGTGGTCGTTGTCGTCGCTGAGGAGCAGCCGGGCCGCCGCGCCGCCGTGCGGCTCGCCGACGTCCTCGACGTAGAGAAACCCGTCGCGCTCCAGGCCGATGTCGACGAACGCCGCCTGCATCCCGGGAAGGACGGTGCGCACGCGACCGAGGTAGATGTTTCCCGCCACGCCCGGCGAGCCGGCGCGCTCGATCAGGATCTCGCTCAGGAGGCCGTCTTCGAGCAGGGCCACGCGGGTCTCGCCCGGGATGCCGTCGACGCAGATTTCCCGCCGCATCAGTGCTCCTAGTTCACCAGCCGGCGCATCCAGACGTTCATCACCAGGCCGACCCCGATGAGGGCGCTCACGAGGCACGACCCGCCGTAGGACATCAGCGGCAGCGGCACGCCGGTGGTCGGCAGGATGCCGAGCACGACGCCGATGTTGATCAGTGTCTGGCCGCCGTAGACGCAGGCCACCCCCATGGCGAGGAACACCCCGGTCCGATCGCGGGCCGCCCGCGCCGTCGCGACGCAGCGGTAGAACAGGAGGAAATACAGGCCGAGCACGATCGCCGACCCGAGGAAGCCGCGCTCCTCCGCCAGGACCGCCATGATGAAATCGGTGTGCTGCTCGGGGAGGAACTGCAGCTGCCCCTGGGTGCCGGAGAGGAACCCCTTGCCGGTCACCCCGCCCGACCCGACCGCGATCAGCGACTGGATCAGCTGGTACCCGGCCCCCTTCGGATCGCGCGCCGGCTCGAGGACGATCCGGACCCGCTCCTTCTGGTACGGCTTGAGGTGTCCCCAGACGATCGGCAGCGCCAGGGCGGCGATCAGCAGGAGCGCGATGATCGTCCGCACCCGCAGCCCCGCCAGGAACGCCGCGCCGGCGAGCAGCGGCACGAAGGTGGCGGCGGTCCCGAGGTCCGGCTGCTGCAGGATCAGGAGCACCGGGAAGCCGACCAGCCCGCAGAGCGCCGCGAAGCGGACGAACCCGAGACCGCGCACCGACTCGCGCCCGAGGTAGGTCGCGACGACCAGGATGGTGGCGATCTTCGCCAGCTCGGACGGCTGGAACTGCACCCCGCCGATCCCGAGCCAGGACTTGCTGGCGTTCACCACCCGCCCGAACGCGAGCACGGCGACGAGCAGGACCGCCGCGCCGCCGTACAGTATCCAGGAGAACTCCGCCAGGGTGTGATAGTCGATGACCAGCGCCAGGGTCATCGCGACGAGTCCGAGCCCGAGCCACATCAGCTGGCGCTCGAAGGCGCCGGCGGTCGGGGTGCCGGTGGTGGCGGAGTAGATCACCACCAGGCCGATGGCCGGCAGCGCCAGCGCCGCCAGGAGCATCGCCCAGTCGACGCTACCGAGATGGCGTCGCGACTGCCACACGCGTCCCTCCCTCCCGCAGGTCCTGTTTCGCGAAGAAGCGCTCCAGGACCGCGCGCGCGATCGGCGCGCCGACGGTGCCGCCATGCCCGCCGTTCTGGACGAAGACGGCGAAGGCGATGGTCGGCTTGTCGCGCGGCGCGAAGCCGACGAACCAGGCGTGATCGCGCTTGTCCTTCTCGAGCTTGTCGGCGTCGATGTCGCGCGACACCTTGAACACCTGCGCGGTCCCGGTCTTGGCGCAGACGTCGCGCCCCTCGATGCGCGCCTTGGTGCCGGTCCCCTCGTTCACGACGCCCCACATCGCGTCCTTGATGACCGCCAGCGTCGCGGGGTGGATCGCCACGGTGCGCACCACGTCGGCGCCCTCCTCCCCCTCCCCGACCCCCTCGCGCGCCTCCTGGGCCCGCACGAGATGCGGGCGATAGACCGTGCCGCCGTTGCCGATGGTCGCGGCGAACACCGCCATCTGCAGCGGCGTGACCTCGAGCGCGCCCTGGCCGATCGACACCGAGATGGTCTCGCCGGGGTGCCAGACCGGGTCGCGCGGCACGGCGCGCTCCTTCCACGCCGGGTCGGGCACCGTGCCCGCCTCCTCGTGCGGCAGGTCGATCCCGGTCGCCTGGCCGAAGCCGAGGATGTGCGCCCACTTCGAAATCCGATCGATGCCGATCTCGTTCCCGAGACGGTAGAAGTAGACGTTGCACGACTTGACGATCGCCTCGCGCATGTCGATCGTGCCGTGCCCGCCGATCCGGATGCCCGAGCACTGGAAGACGCGCTCCCCGAAGCGGTACGAGCCGTTGCAGTGATCGATGCGGTGCGGGCCCGCCACCCCCTCCTCGAGCGCGGCGATCGACATGACGATCTTGAAGACCGACCCGGGCGCGAACTTCGACAGCGACACCCGGTCCTGGAGGGGGTGCTGCGGATCGCGGATGAGCGCGTCCCAGACGTCGTGCGAGAAGCGGTGCGCGAAGACGTTCGGGTCGAACGACGGGCGCGAGATCATCGCGAGGATCGCGCCGGAGTTCGGGTCGAGGAAGACCGCCGACCCGAGCTCGTCGCCGTACGCCTCCTCCAGCGTCTTCTGCAGATCCAGGTCGAGGGTCAGCTTGAGCGCGTGGCCGCTGGCCGCCGGCCGCCCCTCGCCGACCTCCTCCATCTCGCGTCCGTGGCTGTTGACCACCACCTCGCGCCACCCCTTCGCCCCGCGCAGCGCGTCGTCGTACTCGCGCTCGATGCCGGCCTTGCCGACGAGGTCGCCGAGATCGAACCCCTGTTGCGGGTCGCGACGGATCTGCTCCTCCGACACCTCGCCGACGTAACCGAGGGCGTGCGCCGCCATCGGGCCGTACGGGTAGTCGCGCCGCGATTCGATGTCGACCGACAGCATCGGCAGCTCGTCGCGCCGCGACTCGATGAGCGCCACCTCCCGGAGGTCGACGTCCTCCTTGAGGACCACCGGCTCGAAGCGCGGCCGGTCGCGGTAACGCCCCAGACGCTCCCGGATGGTCTCCTCGGGCATGCCGAGCGCCTTCCCGAGCACCGGCAGGAGGGCCGGCAGATCGTCCACCTTCTCGCGATCGAGCCGGATGTTGAACGCCACCCGGTTCGAGACCAGCGGGCGCTCCTCGAGGTCGG
>DATKFL010000089.1:0-3405 GCA_035511355.1 Dongiaceae bacterium | reverse complement strand
CGTGCAGGACCGCTTCGACCTGCTCGTCGCCGTCGTGCATCGACAGGGCGACGACCTGGGTCATCGGCAGCTCGGTGCGGATCTTCTCGGTCGCCTCGATGCCGGTGAACCGGGGCATCGAGATGTCCATCAGCACGACGTCGGGCTTCAGGGCGATCGCCTTGCGCACCACCTCGCGGCCGTCCTGCGCCTCGGCGACGATCCGGATGTCGGCTTCCTTTTCGAGGAGGGCCCTCAACCCCTGGCGCAGGAGGGTATGGTCATCCGCGAGCAGAAGTCGGATCCGGGCACCGGCCATTGCCATCCCCCGACGGCGGCGACCCGCGTCGCCACGCACCCACGCCAGGCCGGCGCCGACGCCGCCCTGGCTCTCTTGCAATCCTCTTAGACGGACGAACCCGGGAGCGTACCGGGATTCTTCCTGAGAGCGACCTTGCCGGGCATTGTGCGAGGGGATCCCCGACCTGTCAACGTCAAACCCTGGAGCGCGGCAGCCTCGCGAAGACGGCGGCGATGCGGCGGGCGGCGCCCCCGTCCCAGAGCGGGACGACCGGCGGCTTCCGTGGACGGGCACGCAGCGCCTGGCGCGCGGCGGCCACGATTCTTCCGGTGTCGCGACCGACCAGGCGGTTCGTGCCGCGGGTCAGGGTGATCGGCCGCTCGGTGTTCTCCCGCAGCGTCAGGCAGGGCACCCCGAGGATCGTCGCCTCCTCCTGCACGCCGCCGGAGTCGGTCAGGATCACCGCCGCCCGTTTCTGGAGATGGAGGAAGTCGAGATAGCCGAGCGGCGGCACGACCCGCACGCCGTGGCCGTTGGCGCCCGGCCCCGCGGTCAGGCCGGCCAGGCCGAACGACTCCATCCGCTTGGCGGTGCGCGGGTGCGCCGGGAAGATGATCGGCACCTCCCGCCCGATCCGCACCAGCGCTTCCAGGATCCGCCGGAAGGCGCCTTCGTCGTCGACGTTCGACGGCCGGTGCAGGGTCAGGAGCGCATACGGCGGCGTCAGGCCGAGCCGCTTCATGACCTCGGACTTGTCGGACAGGTCGGCGAACCGCAGGAGCGTGTCGATCATGACGTTCCCGACCCGGTGGATGCGGCGGCGGTCGACCCCTTCGGCGATCAGGTTGCGGTCGGCGTCGGGGCTGGTGGTGAACAGCAGGTCGGAGAGCGCGTCGGTGACCAGGCGGTTGATCTCCTCGGGCATCTCCAGGTCGCGCGAGCGGAGGCCGGCCTCGACGTGCGCGACCTTCACCCGGGGCGAGGCCTTCGCCGCGACCAGCGAGCAGCCGACCGTCGAGTTCACGTCGCCGACCACGATCACCCAGTCGGGGCGGTCGTTCTCGAGGACGCGCTCGAACGCTTCCATGATCCGGGCGGTCTGCACCGCGTGACTCGCCGACCCGACGCCCAGATGGATGTCGGGGCGCGGGATGTCGAGCTCCTGGAAAAAGACGTCCGACATCGCCTCGTCGTAATGCTGCCCGGTGTGCACGAGGCGGACCTCGAACTGGTCGGGCCGCTCGCGGAAGGCGCGCAGCAGCGGCGCGACCTTCATGAAGTTCGGCCGCGCGCCGGCGATGAGCAGGAGACGCAACGGGCGCCTGGGGGTGGCCGGCTTGCGCGGCGGGCGCTTCATGCGCGCTCCAGGGCGCGGCCGAGCGCCGCGGCGACCCGGTCGATCCGGCGGTCGTCGAGATGCGGGTAGATCGGCAGGGTCAGCACCTCGCGCGCGGCCCGTTCCGCCTCGGGGAAGGCGCCTTCGCCGAGCCCGAGACCGGCGTAGCAGGGCTGGCGGTGCAGCGGGATCGGGTAGTGCACGCCGGTCTCGATCCCCTCCTCCTGGAGCCGCGCCCGCACGGCGTCGCGATCCATCGGCGCCCGGACGGCGAACTGGTGATAGACGTGCGTGCCGCCGGGGCGCTCGACCGGCCGTCGCAAGCGGCCCTTCTCCTCGAGCGGCAGGAGCGCCTGGTGATAGCGCGCCGCGACCGCGCGCCGGCGCGCGTTCCAGGCCTCGAGCCGCCGGAGCTTGACGCGCAGGAGCGCGCACTGCAGCGCGTCGAGACGGCCGTTGTAACCCTCCTCGGCGTGCAGGTACTTGGCGCTCTGGCCGTGATCGCGCAGCCGTCGCACCCGCGCGGCGATGCCGTCGTCGTCGGTGGTGACGAACCCGCCCTCGCCGAAGCCGCCGAGGTTCTTGGTCGGGTAGAACGAGAAGGCGCCGGCGACGCCGAACGATCCCGCGCGGCGGCCGTCGAGCGCCGCACCGTGGGCCTGGCAGGCGTCCTCGACGATCGCGAGACGGCGCGCCGCCGCGACCGCGGCGATCCCCGGCATGTCGGCGCACTGCCCGTACAGGTGCACCGGCAGGATCGCTTTCGTGCGCGGGGTCAGCGCCCTTTCGATCGCCTGCGGATCGATCGTGCAGGTGTCCGGCTCGATGTCGGCCAGGACGAACCGCGCGCCGCACTGCGAGATCGCCTCGGTCGAGCCGATGAAGGTGAAGGGGGTGGTGATGACCTCGTCCCCCGCGCCCACGCCCGCCGCCAGGAGCGCGAACCGGAGCGCGTCGGTGCCGTTGCCGATCGCGACGCCGTGCCGCACGCCGCAGTAGTCCGCGAACTCCGCCTCGAACGAGGCGACCTCCTCGCCGCCGACGTACCGGCCGGAGCGCAGGACCGCGAGGGCGCGCGGCTCCGCCTCGGCGCGGATCTCCTCGTACTCCGAGGCGAGGTCGAGCGCCGGGATCGGATCGGGGGCGCCAGCTTGCGGAGGAACGGCCGGACCTCTCAGTCGCCCTGCTGCGCGGAGACGCCGGCGGCCGTGACGCCGGCGACGAGCACGCTGATGATCGCGATGCCGCCGGGGCGTTTCCAGAACGACTTCTTGCCGCCCGGGGCGACCGCGGGAACGGCGTTGGGGTCGGTGAAGGTCAGCTTGGCGCCGCCCTTGAAGACCGGCGTGTCGGCGCCGGTCGGCTCGCCGCCGCTCACCGAGTACGACAGGTAGAGCTTCTGGCTCTCGGCCAGATCGACCAGGCTGTCGGAGACGTACACCTTGTCGCCGGAATCGATGGCGATGTCGTACGTGCCGGCCGGAATCCCGGTCACCTCGTACGCGCCGTTCTCGCCGGTGTAGTTGCTGGTGTAGCGCCGTCCGGTGTTGACGTTGATCGCCGTGACCGTCGCCCCCATCACCCGGGTCGTGTCGTCCCCGCGGTAGATGATCCCGCGGATCGTGCCGAGCCCGGCCGGGGCCGGGGTGCGCGCCGCGTCGGTGTCCTTCGCCTTGTCGGCGGCCCAGGCCGCCGGGGCGAGCGCACTCCACGCGGTGAGGAGCGCGGCGCCGGCGGCACGTCGTGCGGAAAGACGTTTCATGACGGTGGAAACTCTATTGGAAGCCCG
>DATKFL010000088.1:0-2238 GCA_035511355.1 Dongiaceae bacterium | reverse complement strand
TCACGCCGGTGCCGGGCGGCATCGGGCCGCTGACCATCGCGTGTCTCCTCCGCAACACGGTGCGCGCCGCGCGCCTCCGGCGCGAGCCGGCCGCCTGGGCATGAAGAAGGGCGGCGCGCCGCCGCGGCGCCGGACGGCCGGGCCACGCGCCCCGGCCTCCGTCTCGCGGCCGAAAGTGCTGCGGGTCGGCCTGACCGGCGGCATCGGCACCGGCAAGTCGACCGTGGCGCGTCACTTCGAGAGCTTCGGCGCCGCCGTGCTCGACGCCGACGCGGTCGCGCATCGGCTGATCGAGCCGGGCGCGGCCGGCCACCAGCCGGTCATCGATGTTTTCGGGCGCGGTGTCATGCGCGGCGACGGCTCGATCGATCGCACCGCGCTCGGGAAGATCGTCTTCGCCGATCCCGCCCAGCGGAAGCGTCTCGAGGCGATCCTCCACCCGCTCATCCAGATCGAGGAGGACGGCTTCGTCGCGCGCATCGGCGCCGGCGGCATGCCGCGCATCGTGGTGATCAACGCCGCGCTGCTGTTCGAGGCCGGGACCTGGAAGAACTACGACCGGGTCGTGGTGGCCCACTGCGACGAGTCGGTCCAGATCGACCGGGTCGTCGAGCGCGATCGCCTGTCACGCGAGGCCGCGGCGGCGCGCATCGCCGCCCAGATGCCGACCTCCGAAAAGGTCCGCCAGGCGCACTACGCCATCGACACGACCGACGGCTTCGAAGCGACCGAGGAGCAGGCGCGCTCGGTGTGGCAGCATCTGGAGGCCGATCTGGCGTCGCCCGACGCGCGCCGGTGAAAGCCCCCTAGCCTCCGACCGGCACCAGACGCAGGTTGTCGATCAGCCGCGCCTTCCCGAACCAGACCGCCAGCGCCAGCATGACCGGCCGCTCGATCACGGTCACCGACTCGAGCGTCTCGTCGTCGACCGCGTCGACGTAGTCGATGCGCGCCAGCGGCTCGGCGGCGATGAGCGCCTGCACCCTCGCGATGACCCGCGCGGCGTCGGTCTCCCCCGCCCGCACGGCCTCCGCAGCCGCGGTCAGCGCCTGGTAGAGCACCGGCGCCGCGCGGCGCTCCTCCGGCGAGAGATAGGCGTTGCGCGATGACATCGCCAGGCCGTCCGGCTCGCGCACCGTGGGGCAGCCGGCGATCTCGACCCCGAGGTGCAGGTCGCGCACCATCTTCCTGATGATGCGCAGCTGCTGGCCGTCCTTCTCGCCGAAATACGCAACCTGGGGCTTCACCAGCGCGAACAGCTTCGCCACCACCGTGGTCACGCCGCGGAAGTGTCCCGGACGGGAGCGGCCGCAGAGGGTCTCCTGCAAACCCTCCACCTCGACCCAGGTGCGGTGCCCGGGCGGATGCACCTCGCCGTCGGCCGGCGCGAACAGGGTCGTGACGCCGAGCCCGCGGCAGAGCGCGGCATCCGACTCCAGATCGCGCGGATAGGCGGCGAGGTCCTCGCGCGGGCCGAACTGCAGCGGGTTGACGTAGATCGAGACCACCACCTCGTCGCACTCGGCGCGGGCGCGCCGCATCAGGGCGAGATGCCCGGCGTGCAGCGCCCCCATCGTCGGGACGAAGCCGACGCGCGCGCCCGCCGGCCGCTCGACGGCGAGCCGCGTCATCTCGCGGGCGGTCGTGACCAGGCGCATCAGCCCTGGCGGGTGCGGGAGGACGCCGGCGCAGCGGCCGGCGTCGTGTAGGTCTCCTCGACCGACGGGTAGTCGCCGCTCCTAACGTCGGCGGCGAAGCGGCGCGCGGCATCTTCGATGGTCGCGGCCAGGTCGGCGTACCGCCGCACGAAGCGCGGCGCTTTTCCCTGGCTCAGCCCGACGAAATCGGTGAACACCAGCACCTGGCCGTCGCAGCCGCGCCCGGCGCCGATGCCGATGGTCGGGACGCCGATCGACTCGGTGATCCGCCGCCCGACCGACTCGGGCATCCCCTCGAGCACGAGCGAGAAGATGCCGGCCTCCTCGAGCGCCTGCGCATCCTCGACCAGCGCCGCCGCCTCGTCGACCCGCTTCCCCTGCACCTTGTAGCCGCCCATCAGGTGCACCGACTGCGGCGTCAACCCGACGTGGCCCCTCACCGGGATCTCGGCATCGACCAGCGCCTTCACCAGCGCTGCGCGCCGGCTGCCCCCTTCGATCTTGACCGCGGCGGCGCCGGCCTCTTTCAGGAAGCGCCCGGCGTTCCGGATCGCGTCGCGCTTCCCCGTGTGGTACGACA
>DATKFL010000087.1:0-6165 GCA_035511355.1 Dongiaceae bacterium | reverse complement strand
CCCCCCCCGGCCCTGCGGCGAGGCTGAGATGGTCGAAAGCCCTGCCGCGACCCTGTTGAAATCCGGGATCGGACAACGAGCGCTTCACCGAGGACGGACCCGCAAGCGGAACCCCGCCGGGCCGTCCGAGACGGAGCGACGGACCCCGCGCGCGCGCCCTGTGCGCGCGCCGGGGGGAGCGGAGCGAGGCGAGGGGAGGCGCGGCCTGCGCGCCGGACCCGTGCCCGGCGGGGTGCCGCTTGCGGGTCCCCCACGGTGCCTATAGGCCCTTCGCGCCGGAAGGCCACTCGGTGTACCCTTGTGCCCGTTCCGCACAGAACCCTTTTCCGGGAGGCACGCCATGGCACTGCGTATCGGCGATGAGGCACCCAATTTCACCGCCAACACCACCCAGGGGTCGATCAGCTTCCACGAGTGGATCGGCGTCGGCTGGGCGGTCCTGTTCTCGCACCCGAAGGACTTCACGCCGGTCTGTACGACCGAGCTCGGCTACATGGCCGGCCTGAAGCCGGAGTTCGACAAGCGCCACTGCAAGATCATCGGGTTGTCGATCGATTCGGTCGACGATCACGTGCGCTGGTCGAAGGACATCGAGGAGACCCAGGGGCACGCCCCAACCTACCCGATGATCGGCGACTCGGACCTCGCGGTGGCCAAGCTGTACGACATGATCCACCCGAACGCCACCGGCGACGCCAAGGCGCGCTCGGCGGCCGACAACGCCACCATCCGGTCGGTCTTCATGGTCGGGCCGGACAAGAAGATCAAGGCGGTCCTGACCTACCCGATGTCGACCGGGCGCAATTTCGACGAGGTCCTCCGGATCCTCGACTCGCTGCAGCTCACCGCGAAGCACAAGGTGGCGACGCCGGTGAACTGGAAGCAGGGTCAGGACGTGATCATCGTGCCGGCGGTGAAGGACGACGAGGCGAAGGAGCGGTTCCCGGGCGGGTGGAAGACGGTCAAGCCGTACATCCGCATCGTGCCGCAGCCCAAGTAGCATCCGGACGCCCCGCGGTGCGAGGGCCCCTCGCACCGCGGGACGTTCCACTGCACCTGAAGGTCGCACCCGCCTGCTTCCGCTTGCGCTCGCCCGCCGTCCAGCCTGCCCGCCCTTTCGTCGGACTTCGATCCTTTATCCATCCATTCCGGGAACCGGGTCTCCGGGAGTGTCGTATGAACCGTCATGCTGGATGACCTCCGGATAGGACTTCGCCTCCTTCTCAAGCACCGGGCCTTCTCGCTGACCGCGGCGCTGACGCTGGCGATTTGCATCGGCGCCAACACGGCCCTGTTCTCAGTCGTGCACACCGTGCTGCTCAACCCGTTGCCGGTGCCCGAGCCGGACCGCATCCTCCTGATGGGGAACGCCTACCCGGGCGCCGGCGCGGGCGGGGGTGAGAATTCCGGCGTGCCGGACTACTACGACCGCCTGCGCGAGGTCGACGTCTTCGAGGAGCAGGCGATGTTCGACACCCGCAGCCAGAGCGTCGAGCTGGGCGGGTCGCCGACCAGGGTCTCGGTAGGCCGGGTCACGCCGTCGTTCTTCCGGATGGTGCGCATCCCGGCGGCCCTGGGCCGCACCTTCACCGAGGCGGAAGGTGAGCCGGGGAACGAGGCGCGGGCGGTGCTGAGCCAGGCGCTCTGGCAGTCGCAGTTCGCCGGCGACCCCGGCGTCACCGGACGCGAGCTGCGGATCGACGGCCGCCCCTACAGCATCGTCGGCGTGATGCCGAAGGAGTTCGTGTTCGCCGACCCTGACGTGCTCCTCTGGACGCCGCTCGCGTTCACCCCCGAGGAGAGGTCGGACGACAACCGGCACAGCAACTCATGGAGCAATCTCGGCCGCCTCAAGCCGGGCGCGACGCTTGCGCAGGCGCAGGCCCAGGTCGATGCGCTCAACGCCCGCAACCTCGACCGCTTCCCGCAGTACAAGGAGCTCCTGATCAACGCCGGCTTCCACACCATCGTGCGCCCGTACGCGGACTTCCTCGTGCGCGACGTGCGGCCGGTGCTGTACCTGCTCTGGGGCGGGGCGTTGTTCGTCCTCCTGATCGGCTGCGTCAATGTCGCCAACCTGACCCTGGCGCGGGCGCGCGCGCGGGTGCGCGAGATGGCGACCCGGCACGCGCTCGGCGCGGGTCGGGTGCGGCTGGCGCGGCAGCTGATCATCGAGAGCCTGACCCTCACCATGGTCGCGGCGGCGGCGGGGACCCTCATCGGACAGGCGGCACTCGCGGGGCTCGCGCGCCTCGACATCTCCCAGCTCAAAGTGGGGCATGCCGTTCGGATGGACGCGACCGTGGTGGCGTTCACGTTCGGCGTGGCGCTCCTGGTTGGAATCGTCCTGGGATTGATGCCGCTCGCCGGGGCACTCCCGACGGAGCTGGGGGTCGCACTGCGCGAGGACGGGCGTTCCGGCACCGCCGGTCGTGGCGCCCGCGCTCTGCGGCGCGGGCTGGTGGTGAGCCAGGTGGCGTTCGCCTACATCCTGCTGGTCGGCGCCGGGCTGCTGTTCACCAGCTTCCGGCGGGTGCTCGAGATTGACCCCGGCTTCCGCGGCACGGGAGTGATGACCGCCTCGGTGACCCTCCCGAAGACCCGATATGCCGACAACCCGGCGCTGGCGAAGTTCGCCGCCGAAGCGCTGCGGCAGATGCGCGCCCTGCCGGGGGTCACCAGCGTCGGCGCGACCGACACCATCCCGTTCGGTGGGCATCACAGCGACAGCGTCATCCTCGCCGAGGGCTACCAGATGGCGAAGGGGGAGTCGCTGATCTCGCCGACCCAGGTGTTCGCGTCGCCGGGCTACTTCGAGAGCGTCGGCGCGACGCTGGTCTCCGGACGGTTCTTCGAGGAAGCGGACGGCACGGACGGGCACAAGGCGGTGATCGTCGACGAGACTTTGGCGCGGCGCTTCTGGAAGGGCCAGGATCCGGTCGGCCGGCGGATGTACTCGCCGACGGACCTCAACAACCTCCTGGCGGTCACCAAGGACACGGTCTTCCTGAACGTGGTCGGGGTGGTCCGGGACCTCAAGCTCGCGAGCCTCACCGAGGGTGACCAGTCGGTGGGGACCTATTACTTCCCGCTGGAGCAGGATCCGCCGCGACTGCTCACCTTCGCGGCGCGCACCTCGGGCGATCCGGCGGCGCTCGGCGGTGTCCTGCGCGGCACGTTGACGCGGCTGGACCGCGAGCTGCCGGTGTTCGACCAGCTCAGCCTCGAGCAGCGCACCGCGCGCGCCCTGATGGGGCGGCGGGCGCCGGTCCTGCTGTCGCTCGGGTTCGCCGGGGTGGCGCTATTCCTGTCGGCGATCGGCCTGTACGGCGTGCTCGCCTATCTGGTCACCCAGCGCACCAAGGAGATCGCCATCCGGATGGCGCTCGGGAGCACCGCCGCAGGCGTGTTCAACCTGATCCTCCGGGAGGGGGTGCTGCTCATCGGGGGCGGCTTCCTGCTCGGAGCCGCCGGCGCGTTCGCCGTGCGCCGCGGCATCGAGAGCCAGTTGTTCGGAATCGCGGCGACCGACCCGACGGTCCTCGCGGCGATGGCCTTCGCGCTTGCCGCGGTGGCGTTCGCCGCCTGCGCCCTGCCGGCCCACCGCGCCTCCCGCATCGATCCCACGCTCGCGCTGGTCGACTGACGCGCCGGCGGCTCCGGCGGCCGCGGCGTGCGATGGCGCGCCTTGCGCCCCCGCACGGCGCGTGGCAGACTCCTTCGGTCGCGACGCCGCACGCCGGCGGCCGCGGAAATCCAAGGAGAGACGCCGCCATGAAGACAACTGCCCCGATCTCCATTCTTGTGTTCGCCGCCGGTCTGACCGCGGCGATCGCCAGCGCCCCCGCCACCCCCGCTCCGGCCGCCCCCGCGGCGGCCGCGCTCCCGGCGGTCGGAGCCCCGGCGCCTGAGTTCAGCCTGACGACCGACAAGGGGACGCCGTCGAGCCTCAAGGATCAACGCGGCAAGTGGGTGGTGCTGTACTTCTACCCGAAGGACTTCACCTCGGGCTGCACCCTCGAGGCGCACAACTTCCAGCGCGATCTCGCGAAGTACCAGGAGGCGGGCGCCGTGATCCTCGGCGTCAGCGTCGACACCGCCGAGTCGCACAAGGACTTCTGCGCCAAGGAAGGCCTCGGGTTCACCCTTCTCGCCGACCCGGGCGCGAAGGTGAGCACGAGCTACGGGTCGACGATGGAATACAACGGCGCCACCTACTCGGCGCGCAACACCTTTCTCATCGACCCCGAGGGGAAGATCGTCAGGGTGTATACCAAGGTCGACCCGGCGGGACACAGCAACGAAGTGCTCGCCGCCCTGGCCGAGCTGAAGAAGCACTGACCGAGGGGGGCGCCGCCGGTTCCCGCGAGGCGGCGCCCCGCGCGCACGAGGGTGACCTCGGTCACCGGAGATCCCCCCGCAACGAGGCACACTTCTCCTTGCCGGCGGTGCCGAAGCGTCGTATTTTCCTGCGCACCGTCACCGTACGTCTCCCGGGAGGATGTCGTGCGCAACATCACCAAGACCGCGTCGCTCGTTCTCGGGTCCTGCCTGCTCTCCCTTGCCGCATCGCCCGTCGCCCTGGCGATCACTCCAGGAGTCGACATCGCGGTGCCGCGGGTCGCCATCACCACCGCGGGGCAGGGGGGGAACATCTTTTCGCCCTCCAGCATCCGCATCGAACCGGATGACTGGGTCCGCTGGAGATGGGCCCTGGGGCTTCACACGACGACCAGCGGCGCCTCGTGCGTCTCGAACGGGCTCTGGAACAGCAACCTCAACAGCACGACGACCCAGTTCGAGCGTCAGTTCACCGGGGCGCCCGGGTCGTTCCCGTTTTTCTGCATGCCGCACTGCTCCCTCGGGATGGTCGGGACCGTTCTGGTCACCTCGACGATCAATCTGGACCTGACCGACGTGGCGCCGATGGCAGTCCTCACCTGGACCGGTGGCGGCGGGTTGTACCGCATCTTCCGCGCCGACAATCCGCTGTTCAACACGGCCACCGTGCTGACGCCGCCGCAGGGAATCAACACCACGGGGTTCAACGACACCACCGGCGACCTGCCCGTCGAAGGGACCGCGTTCTTCTACCTGGTGATGAATCAGTTCTGAACCGGCTCCCGCCGCGCCAGACGCAGCGTCAGGAGTCCCAGCACCAGCACCGCGGCGACCAGCGTCCCCCACAAGAGCCACGTGCGGCGCGCCCCCGCGCCGCCCCAGCGCGCGGCGAACCCCTGGCGCGGATTCGCCTCGAGCGGGCCGGTCGTGACCGGCGCGGCGCGCACCGACAGGACGACGGCGCGCGCCCGCTCCAGCTCGTACCGCGGCGCCCTCTCGTCCGGCGCGCCGAGCAGCAGCTCGTACGATCCCGCCGGCGCCGCGAGGTAGATCGCCGGTCGCGGGGCCCGCGCGGTGATCGATCGAAAGGCGAGCGGCGCGTCGTCGCCGTCATCGATGGCGAGCGTCGCGGCGCGCACGCGCGCCGGGGCAAGGTCCACGACGAGCGGCCGGCGATCGTCGATCGGTCGGGTCAACCGGCCCGAGAGGATCGGTCGCGAACCGCGGTCGCCGATCGTCCCCTCCAGACGGAACGATCGATCGACGAACCCGCCGTCGACGTCGATCGTCAGCCGGTCGATGGTCAGCGCGGTCACCGGCAGCAGCAGCCGGGTGCGCGAGACGCGGTCCCGGGTCTCGGGCGGGGCGACCTCGAGCGGCACGATCGCCGGCGTGTCGTCGGGCGCCGCGAGCCACGGCCACTGTCGGCCCTCGCCGTCGGCGATCCGGAGGTCGCCCGCGTCTTCGCCGAGCACCGCGAGGTCGTCCGCCTCGAGCCGCAGGCGCGACAGCCCTTCGGTGGTGGCCGGCACCGTGATCGTGCGGCGATGGCTGAAGCGGCTGCGATCGAGCGCCGCCCCGGGATGGAGCGCGAACTGCAGCGCCGGGGCGCCGTCGTAATCGGGGCTCGACTCGATCGAGCCGAGCCGCGCGGCCGGCAGCGCCCCGGGATCTTCGAGGAGGGCGGCGGCCTCGGCGCGGCGACCTTCGATGGTCGTTCCCGGCGGCGGCAGGAGCCCGGCGAGGTCGTAGCGCGGCGGATGCGCGCGGCCGCCCCCGAATCGCAGGAGGGCGGTGGTCCCGGCGCCGCCGCCGGACGCGGGG
>DATKFL010000086.1:0-2934 GCA_035511355.1 Dongiaceae bacterium | reverse complement strand
CGCGCTGAGCAGCACCGCGGTCGTCCTGAAGAGCCTGATGGATCACGGCCTGCTCGACTCGCTCGCCGGGAGGATCAGCCTCGGCATCCTGATCTTCCAGGACCTGAGCATCGTGCCGATGATGATCCTCCTGCCGATCGGCCGCGGCGGCGCCGAGACGATCGTGCTCGACCTCGTGGGCGCGGTGGCGCGCGCCGGGTTCCTGCTCGGGATCACCCTCCTGCTCAACCGCCGGGTCATGCCGCGCTTCCTGCACCTGATGGCGGCGTCGCGCAACCAGGAGCTGTTCCTCCTGGGCACCCTGACCCTCTGCCTCGGCATGGCCTGGGTGAGTCACCTGTTCGGCGTGTCGTACGCCCTCGGGGCATTCCTCGCGGGGCTCATCCTCGGCGGCACCGACTACGCGCACCAGATGAACGCCCTCGTCCTGCCGTTCCGCGACGTCTTCGCCGGCGTCTTCTTCGTCGCCATGGGGATGCTGTTCGACCCGCGCTTCGCGCTCGCGCACTGGTCGAGCCTGGTCCTCCTGCTCGTCGTGATCGTCATCGGCAAGGCGCTCCTGACCACCGTCGCGGTGGCGGTCTTCCGTTTCCCGCTCACCGTGGCGCTCCAGGTCGGACTCAACCTGGCGCAGGTCGGGGAGTTCTCCTTCCTGCTCGCGCTGATGGCGCGCGCCGGCGGTCTCATCGACGAGCAGGTGTACAAGGCGTTCATCGCGGCCGCCGTCGTCTCGATGCTGATCGCGCCCCTGGTCACGCGCTTCAGCCCGGCGCTGGTCACGGCGCTGGGGCGGATGGGCGGCGGCTTCCTTCCCGCCTGGGAGCGGCTGGCGCAGCGTTACGAGCGGACCGTGCTCGACGTGCCGGGAGCATCGGCTTCCGGGAAAGGGGCTCCGACGCGGCACGCCGTCATCCTCGGGTACGGCACGGTCGGCCGCGCGCTCGGCGACGTGCTGCTGTCGAACGGCGTGCCGTTCGTGGCGCTCGAGCTCGATCCCGACGTCGTGCGGGTGGCGCGCCGCCGCGGTCACCCGGTGCTGTACGGCGACTCGTCGAGCGAGGATCTGCTCAAGCGTTGCGGCGTCGATCGCGCCCGCATGGTGCTGGTGACCCTGCCCGACCCGGTCATGTCGCGCCGGGTGATCCGGTCGGCCCGGCACATGAACCCCGACCTGTTCATCCTGGCGCGCGGCCGGCGCGCCACCGAGGACCAGCCGCTCTACGACGACGGCGCCGACGAGGTGATCCACGAGACCTTCGAGGTCGGCATCGAGTTCATCGCGCGCGTCCTCCGGCGCATGCACGTGCCGAAGCAGGAGATCGAGCGCCAGGTCGGCCGGGTCCGGAGCGGCCGCTACGACATCTTCCGCCGCCGCGACTTCGAGCCGTTGCCGATCGGCGACGTGCGCGCCACCCTCGACTCCCTTCGGGTTGAATTCCTCGCCCTGCCGGCGGCGTCGCCGCTGGCGCACCGCCACCTGCGCGACGCCGGCATCCGCGAGGCGACCGGGGCGCTCGTGCTCGCGGTCATCCGCGACGGCAACGTCACGCACGCCCCGGACGCCGACTTCGTGCTGCTGCCGGGGGACACGCTGCTGGTGAGCGGGGCGGTGGAGCAGGTGGCGCAGGCGGAGGCGCTGATCGATCCGCCGGCTCCGGAACCGAGTCCCGCCTAGATTCACCTTGGGGGGTCGCCGGGCGCAGGCCTGGCGGGCACGGGTCCGGCGACGCTGGCGCGTCACCTCCCCTCGGCTCGCTGCGCGCCTGCCCACTGCGCGCGCAGTTCGCGCGCAGTGGGACCCGCGGCGCTCCGTCTCGCACGGCCCGCCAGGCCTGCGCCCGGCGACCGTCCAGGGGGGCTACTTCCGAGGGTCGCTTCGCGCCGGGGGCGAAACGTCCCCCGTCAGTCGTTCCAGCCGTACCGCTCTTTGAGCAATTCGTGCCGCGCCGCGGCCTCGGCGGGAATCGTGTCCCCGCCCTCTTTCTCGAAGTAGAACGGCTGGCGATCGACCTTGTCCGGGGCGATCTGGTTCATCGTCTTGGTGTCGTACAGGCGGCCGCCGATCATGGTGAAGTCGACGTTCTCCGATCCGCGGATGTCCTCGAGCGGGTTGCCGGCGATGATCGCGAGATCGGCGAGTTTCCCCGGCTCGATCGAGCCGATCTCCTTGTCCATCCCGAGATAGCGCGCGCCGTCGATCGTCCCGGCCCGGAGCGCCTCCCAGGGCGCGAAGCCGCCCTGCGCCATCATCCAGAGCTCCCAGTGCGACGCGAGACCCTCGCGCTGGCCGTGCGCGCCGAGCTGCACCGAGACCCCCTTGTCCCGCAGGCGCTTGGCGAACGCCGCGACCTTGACGTGGTTGTACTGGTCGTCGGGCGCCTTGGCGCGGCGGATCGACTCGGGCTCGACGACGAAGCGCGGCACAAAGCGCATCAGGTGCTCGTCCTTCCAGACGTCGGTGCGGTCGTACCAGTAGGTTTCCCCGGCGAGGCCGCCGTACGCCACGCCGAGGGTGGGGGTGTACCCGGTCGTGCTCTGCGACCACAACTGGACGACGTCGTCGTAGCCGGTGGCGATCGGCAGGGCGTGCTCGACGCCGGTGTGGCCGTCGACCACCATGGTCATGTTGTTCTGGAATTTCGCGCCGCCCTCGGGGACGACCATCATACCGAGCTCCTGGCCGGCGGCGATGATCTGCTGGCGCTGCTCGCGACGCGGCTGCTGGTACGACTTGACCGAGATGGCGCCGATGTCCTTGAGACGGCGCAGGTGGAAGAGCGCGTCGTCGTACGAGTTGACCTCGACATGCAGCCCCGGCCCGTCGGCGCCGTACAGGACCGTGCCGGTCGAGAAGATGTGCGGGCCGACGAACAGGCCGGCGCGCTGACGCTCCGACGCCGCGAAGATGCTGCTAATGTCGTTCGACGGATCGTG
>DATKFL010000085.1:0-3839 GCA_035511355.1 Dongiaceae bacterium | reverse complement strand
CACGAAGGTGCACTCGGAGGCGAGCGCCACGCGCAGCGGATTGATCGGCTGCTCGGCGGTGCCGAACGGGCTGGACTTGGTCTTCTTGCCGAATTCGCTGGTGGGCGAGTACTGCCCCTTGGTCAGCCCGTAGATCCGGTTATTGAACAGCAGGATCTTGATGTCGAGGTTGCGGCGCATCGCATGGATCAGGTGGTTGCCGCCGATGCTCAACCCGTCGCCGTCGCCGGTCACGACCCAGACCGACAGCTCCGGCCGCGCGATCTTGAGACCGGTCGCGAGGGTCGGGGCGCGCCCGTGGATGCTGTGGAACCCGTAGGTGTTCATGTAATACGGAAAGCGGCTGGAGCAGCCGATCCCCGACACGAACACGATGTTCTCGCGGGCCACGCCGATTGACGGCATCACCTTCTGCGCCTGCGCCAGGATCGAGTAGTCGCCGCATCCCGGGCACCAGCGCACCGTCTGGTCCGAGGCGAAGTCGGCGCGGGTCAGCTTCGGCGTGCTCATCGGCTCACGTCCCCAGGTGCGCCCGGACGGCGCGCACGATTTCGGCGACCTTGAACGGCTTCCCCTGCACCTTGTTGACGCTCACCGCGTCGACCAGGAATTTCGCCCGCAGGAGCATGCACAGCTGACCGAGGTTGAGCTCCGCCACCAGCACGCGGCGGAAGCGTCCCAGGATCTCCCCGAGATTCCTCGGGAAGGGGTTGAGATAACGGAGGTGGATCGAGGAGACCGCGGCCCCCTCGCGCTGCAACTGCTCGACCGCCGAGGTGATCGCCCCGTGCGTGCCGCCCCAGCCGACCACCAGGACGTCCCCCGACTCCCTGCCGAACACCTCGATCGGCGGGATGTCGTCGGCGATCCGGGCGATCTTCTCGGCCCGCAGGCGCACCATCCGATCGTGGTTCAGCGGGTCGTAGGAGACGTTGCCGGTGACGTCCTCCTTCTCGAGGCCGCCGATTCGATGCTCGAGACCGGGCGTGCCGGGCACGGCCCACGGCCGCGCCAGGGTGCGCGGGTCGCGCTCGTACGGCTGGAATCCTTCCGGCGAGGTGCGGAAGTGGACGTCGATCTTCGGCAGGTCGGAGACCTTCGGGATCGACCAGGGCTCGGCGCCGTTGGCGAGATAGCCGTCCGACAGGAAGAAGACCGGCGTCATGTACTTGATCGCGATCCGGACCGCCTCGATCGCCATGTGGAAGCACTCGCCCGGGGTCGCGGGAGCGACCACCGCCACGGGGCACTCGCCGTTCCGGCCCAGGACCGCCTGGAAGAGGTCGGCCTGCTCGGTCTTGGTCGGCAGCCCGGTCGACGGCCCGCCGCGTTGCACGTTGATGATGACCAGGGGCAGCTCGGTCATCACCGCGAGGCCGATCGCCTCCCCCTTGAGCGCGATGCCGGGGCCGCTCGTCCCGGTCAGGCCGATGGATCCGCCGTACGCCGCGCCGATCGCCGCGCCGATGGCGCTGATCTCGTCCTCGGCCTGGAAGGTCTTCACGGGGTAGTTCTTGCGGCGCGCCAGCTCGTGCAGGATGTCGCTCGCCGGGGTGATCGGGTACGACCCGTAGAACAGCGGCCGCCCCGACAGGAGCGCCGCCGCGATGAAGCCGCTCGCGGTCGCCTCGTTGCCGGTGAGCGAACGGTAGGTGCCCGGGGTGAGTCGCGCCTTGCGCACCCGGTAGTGCGTGGTGAAGGTCTCGGTGGTGTCGGCGTAGTTGTAACCGGCGAGCAGCGCCAGGGTGTTCGCCTTCTGGATCGTCTCGTTGGTCTTGAACTTCTTCTCGATCCACTCGCGCGTGTAGTCGACCGGCCGCTCGTACAGCCAGAAGACCAGGCCGAGGGCGAAGAAGTTCTTGCAGCGCGACGCCTGGCGCCCGGCGAGTCCGGTCTCGGAGACCGCCTTCAAGGTCATCGAGGTGAGCGGCAGCTCGAAGACGCGATGGCTGGCGAGCGAACCGTCCCGGAGCGGGTTGGTCTTGCACCCCGCCTTCGCGAGGTTGCCGTCGGTGAAGGCGTCGGCGTCGACGATCACGACGCCCCCGGGCTCGATGTCGCCGATGTTGCTCTTGAGCGCCGCCGGGTTCATCGCCACCAGCACGTTCGGGGCGTCGCCCGGGTGGCGGATGTCGTGCGACGAGAAGTTGATCTGGTAGCCGCTGACGCCGGCGAGGGTGCCGGCCGGGGCGCGGATCTCGGCCGGGTAGTCCGGCAGCGTGGAGAGATCGTTGCCGACCAGCGCTGTGGTGTCGGCGAACTGGGTGCCGGTGAGCTGCATCCCGTCGCCGGAATCTCCGGCGAACCGGATGACGACTTCGTCCAGCTCCTCGACCGTCTGCCTGCCGGGGACGACTTCCGTCTCGGTGCTCACGATGGCTCGGCTCCCCGCGCGCCTCCGGCGGGCGCGCCCGTCACGCCGACTGAACCTCGGAGGGCCGCACACCGCGGCCGGAACGCCGTCCTGGACCCCACCCCCGGAGGCGATTCACTCTACACCATCTGGCGGGCGGCGGACCCGGCACCTGTGGTATAAAGCCCGCCGACAGGGCCCTTCGAGGAGAGACCGTGGCGCGCATCGACGGAAAGACCAAGGGCGGGACCGCCAGCCGGCCGCCGCTCGAGCCGACCGACCCGCTCTCGGCGCAGGTGGCCCTGATCCAGATCGTGCTCCTGCTCGGGATCCCGCTGGGACTCCTGTTGCTCGCGAAAGTCCTTCTGAGCCGTTTCTTCCCCGGGCTCGGCTACTAGCTCGACCCGGACCCAGCCTCGGCGGGGGTTGCCGTGCCCGGCGAATTCAAGGGCAAGCTGGTCGCCCATCTCAAGGACGGCCAGGTCCACAAAGGCTTCTCCCGCGATTTCGCTCCCGGCCAGTCGGAGTTCCACCTCGTCCGGCGCAAGAGCGGCGTCGCCGCCTCGCAGGCTTTCCGCACCGAGGAATTGAAGGCCCTCTTCCAGGTGAAGACCTGGGGGCGCAAGGACCGGCACCTCGGGAGCGTCGGCGGCTTCCCGGAACAGGGGGGCGCACCTCCCGCCGACGCCGGCTACGTCCGCACGGTGGCCGAGTTCTACGACGGCGAGAAGATCTACGGCTTCACCCGGGACTACGACCCGTCGCGTCCCGGGTTCTCGCTCATTCCGGCCGACCCCGAAGACAACAATGCCCGCATCTACGTCCTCAATTCGTCCCTGGTCAACATCCAGCTCTTCCGTGACTGAGAGCCGGCGCGCCGCCGCCCTGGCGCTCATCGCGCTCTTCCTGAGCGCGGCGCCGGCGGCGGCGACCCCGAAAAAGCTGCGCGTCACCCTCAGCGGGGGCTCCGGGGAGCGGACCATCGAGGCGGCCGATCTGCGGTTCGTCTTCTTCCACACCCGCTATCGCACGACGCACGTACCGGCGGAAGAGAACCCGACGCGCGAGCGCACCGAGATCCTGAGCGACCGCGACGACTGCGCCTGCCTGCGGCTCGCCGATTACAGCCGCATCCGCTTCTCCATCATCCGCGAGATCGAGGTGCGCACGGCGCCGGGTCAGGCGGTGGCGAGCCTCCGGGTGGTCCGCATGGACGGCCGGACGCACGAGTACCCCGCCACCGCGCTGTACGGCGGCGACGGCCTGGCGCCGCCGCTCCTCATGGTCACGATCGACGGCGTGGGGCGCGAGTTTCCGCTCGTCCTCCCTGAAGGCGCCGCCTGGCCCGCCGAGATGCTGGTGCGCGCGCTCCTGACCAGACCCCCGCCTCCGCCGAAGAGCGGGAGCCACTCCCACTGAGGCTTCTGCTCTTCGTCTTCGCCCTGTCGGGCGCCGCGGCCCTGATTCAGGAGGTCGCCTGGTCGCG
>DATKFL010000084.1:0-3498 GCA_035511355.1 Dongiaceae bacterium | reverse complement strand
GGCTTCTCGCCCCGCAAGCAGAACCTGACGCTCTACCTCATGTCGGGGTTCGACGGCATGGAGACGATCCGGAAGGGGCTCGGGCCGCACAAGACCGGCAAGGGGTGCCTCTACGTCAAGCGCATCGCCGACCTCGACCCGGCCCTGCTCGATCGGCTGATCCGACTGTCGGTGCAGGAGATGCGGCGGCGCCACCCGGCCTCCTGACCCGCCCCGACGCCGCCGGCTTGACCCGCGGCGGACGGCCACCCATCTTCTCGAGGAGTCCGCCGCCGAGGAGACCACCGATGGCCCCGACCGCACCCGCAAGCCTCAAGGTGGTGGCGCGCTTCCTCGATGGCCGCACCCTCAAGGGGTCGACGCACGATTTCTCCCCCGACAAGGAACACTTCCACCTCGTCCCGGAAGGGGGCGATCGCACCCGCGCGGTGGCGGTGCCGTTGGCGGCGCTGAAGGCGGTCTTCTTCGTGAAATCGTTCAAGGGGAACAAGTATCAGGTCGACGACACGGCGTTCCGCCCCGCCGGCGATCGCGGCCGGCCGGTGCGCATCCGGTTCAAGGACGGCGAGGAGATCGCCGCGCGCGCGCCCGGATCGACGCTCGGGCGCGCGGGCTTCTTCGTCCTGCCGGCCGACCCGCGGAGCAACAACCAGCGGATCTTCGTCGTGCATGCCGCGATCGAGCAGGTCGAGTGGGTCGACCGACTCCCCACCCGGCGCAGCGGCGCCCGACAGGGCTGAACCGGGACGTCGCGGTTGCCCCGCTGCGGGGCTTGGCCTCAGAGCCGTCGCGGGCGGCGGACGCGCGCGCGCTCGATCGCGGGCCGGTCGGCGAGGCGATCGAGAAGGTGGGCGCGGCGGCCCCGGCGGGTGGCCGCGAGACGGACGCCCCACTCCTCGACCAGGCAGGCCAGGTCGGCGCGAAGCGCCTGCAGATCCCGGATCTGCTCGTCCAGCACGCCGAGGCGGCGCTCGACGAAGTCACGCACCCACCGGCACGGTGCTCCTCCCCGGTCGCGCTCGGCCAGGACGCGCGCCAGGTCCGAGACCGAGAAGCCGACCACCAGGGCCCGCCGGATCAAGAGCACGCTCTGCACCGCCTCGGGCGGGTACCGCCGGTATCCCGACCCGGTGCGCTGCGGCTTCGGGATGAGCCCGCGGCGCTCGTAGTACCGCAGGGTGTCGGTGCTGACGCCGGTGCGCGACGCCAGCTCGCGCGGGCCGAGGCGCCGATCGGCGGTCTTCATCCTGCGCGCTGGGACAGCGTCAATGGATCTCCGGTCGCGTGGTCCCGGATCTGGAAGGTCAGGAACTCGTGCACCGCCTTGAGGGCCTCCGGATCCGTCGTGGTGATCGTGACGCGACCGCCGCCGGCGGTCTCGCGATAGACATACGCGACCCGCGCCTTCAGCCGCGCCAGGGTCGCGATCCCCGGCACATCCTGCCTGCCGTGCACCAGCATCGGCGCCTCGAAATTCCCCTCGCCGAACATCGCCGCGATGTGCGGCAGGTGGGCGCGGATCGCGTCCCGGTTGTTCGCATCCGCGGGGTCTTTCACGGCCACCTCGATGGCGCCGCCGTCGGCGTAAAGAAAGAAATGGTGCGCCGTCTTCTCCTGGTCGAACCCCATCACCGCGGCGCCGCAGTGATTCATCGTGGCGTCGGACGCCGCAGTGGCGGCCGTCGGTGGGTCGGCGGTCGGCGTGCCGGCCCGCAGCATCGAGCCGATCAGAAGCGGAAGCGTGGCGGAAATCCGCAGAATGAATCGCGATCGACGGGACATGTCAGACCTCCTCATTGTTGATCGACCGCGAAGATAAAGGATGGAATCGTTCCAGGGTCAATCCCCCCGGGGGTCCGGGAGGGTGGGCACGCGGCGCCCTGAATTGTCTTGAGCCTCCGCCGGGGCGCCGACTAGAATCGGCCGTCTCCGGAGGCCGGACGTGCGCCTGACGAAGCGGTCCCATTGCACACTCCTCGGTGCCATCGCGGCGCTCGCAGGGCTCGCCGCGGCGGGCGCGCCGCCGGCTCCACCCGGGATGCCGGCGCTGGTCATCCTGGTCCGGCATGCCGAGAAGTCGACCGAGCCGCGCGACGATCCGGCCCTGACCGCGGCCGGCCGCGACCGGGCGCGCGCCCTGGCGGCGGCGCTCGCGAACGCCGGCGTGACCGCCATCGTCACCTCCGACCGGCGGCGGACGATCGAGACCGCGGCGCCGATCGCGAAGGCGCGCGGCCTGACACCCGTCGCGATCGGGCGGCCGGACGGCAGCCTCGACGGGCATGTCGCGGCGGTGGTCGCCGAGGTGCTCCGGCATCCGGGCGGGGTGGTGCTGGTGGTCGGGCACACCGACACGCTGCCCGCGATCGTCCGGGCGCTCGGCGCCGCCTCGATCGGCGAGATGAGCGACTCCGAGTTCGGCAACCTCTTCCTCCTGTCGCCCGGGCCGGACGCGCCGCGCCTCGTGCGCACCCGCTACGGCGCGCCCGACCCGGGTCGCTAGTCGCGCGGCGGGCGCGGAGACCCCGACGATGAAGGTCGCCCTCCGAACGATCCTGGCGCTGGTCGCGGGGGCGGTCACCGCGTTCCTCGTCATCGCCTGCCTCGAGCAGGTCGGGAGTGCTCTCCATCCGCCGCCGCCGGGTCTCGACATGCACGACAGGGCGGCGATGCGCGCCTTCATCGCCACCCTCCCCTGGACCGCCTTCGTCCTGGTCCTGATCGCGTGGGGACTCGGCGTCTGCCTCGGGGGTTACCTCGCCGGGCGGCTGGCGCCGCGCGCGCCGGTCCTGCACGCGTCCGCGATCACCATGCTCGTCGCGCTCGCTGCCGTGGCGAACCTGCTCGCGATCCCGCACCCGGCCTGGTTCTGGGCGAGCGCGCTCATCGTGATCGCCGCCGCCGGACACGCGTCGCGATGGCTTCTCGGGCGATGAAGCGGCGGGCGGCGGGCCTCGCGCTCAGTCTCGCCGGGTTTTCGATCGCGGCGACGACGCCCGGGGCGGCGAGTCCGGCGGCTCCGGCGCCGGCCGCTCAGGCCACGGTTCCCGCAACGCCCAGCGTCAGCCTCCCGCCCGAGCTGACGCGCATTCTCACCGATTACGAGAACGCCTGGCATGCGAAGGATGCACGGGCGCTCGCGGCTCTGTTCGCCGAGGACGGCTTCGTCCTCTCGAGCGGCGAACCGCCGGCGCGCGGCCGCGCCGCGATCGAGCGTCTCTACACCGGCCGTGGCGGGCCGCTGGCGCTTCGCGCCATCGACTCCCGCGTCGAGGGTTCGGTCGGCTACATCCTCGGCGGCTTCGCGCGGCATCGGGGCGAGCCCGATATCGGGAAGTTCACCCTGACGATCGTGAAGGGGGCCGGCGGCCGCTGGTTCATCCAGTCGGACATGGACAACGGCAACGGCCCGGGTGGCGGCGCCGGAACTCCCCCCGCCCCGGCGGGAGCGGCTGGGGGCGCGGCCCCACCCGCGCCCGCAGGCGCGGCGGCGGGCGC
>DATKFL010000083.1:0-4236 GCA_035511355.1 Dongiaceae bacterium | reverse complement strand
AGCTGGTCCGGGGCGAGCCGATCACGGTCTACTGCGATCGGAACCGGCTCGGGGTCGCCGATCGGCTTCGGTTGTTCCTGCAGGTCTGCGCCGGAGTGCAGCACGCGCACCAGAAGGGGGTGATCCACCGAGACATCAAGCCCTCGAACGTCCTGGTGACCGTCGAGGCGGGCGCGCCGGCCTGCAAGATCATCGACTTCGGGGTGGCGAAGGCGATCGCGCAGCCGCTCACCGAGCAGCCGCTGGTCACGCGCGCCGGCATGATGGTCGGCACTCCCGCCTACATGAGCCCGGAGCAGGCCGACCTGCAGGAGATCGACATCGACACCCGGAGCGACGTCTATTCGCTCGGCGTGCTGCTCTACGAGCTGCTGATCGGCGTCCTGCCGTTCGACCCGAAGTCCCTCGCGGGCGGCGGCACCGGAGAAATGCGGCGCCGGCTCCGGGAGGACGAGCCGCCGCGCCCGAGCCGGCGCATCGGCACGTTCGACGCGACCCGCGCCGGCGAGGTCGCCGCGCGGCGGCGCACCGAGTTCGGTCCCCTGCGCCGCCGCCTGACCGGCGATCTCGACTGGATCGTCATGAAGGCGCTCGAGAAGGACCGCACCCGGCGTTACGGCTCGCCGGGCGAGCTGGCCGCCGACCTCGAGCGCTCGCTCCACGATCAGCCGGTGCTCGCCGGGCCGCCGACGGTCGGCTACCGGCTCGGCAAGTTCGTGCGGCGGCACCGGATCGGGGTCGCCGCCGCGGCGTTCGTGACCGCGGCGCTGATCGTGGGCTTCGCGCTGGCGCTCGCCGGCTTCCTCAAGGCGCGCCGCGCCGAGGCGGCGGCGCGCCAGGACGCCGCGGCGGCGGAGCAGACCGCTTCCTTCCTGATCGATCTCTTCGAGGTCTCCGACCCCTCCGAGGCGCGCGGCCGCACGATCACCGCGCGCGAGCTGCTCGACAAGGGGGCCGCCGACGTCCGGACGCGGCTCCGCGACCAGCCGCTCCTGCAGGCGCGCATGATGGGGACCATCGGCATGGTGTACATGCGGCTGGCGCTCTACCCGGAGGCGAAGCCGCTCCTCGAGGAATGTCTCGCGACCCGCCGCCGGCTTCTCGGCGAGGAGGCCTCCGAGACCCTCGACTCCAAGATCCAACTGGTCCAGCTGCGGGCGGTGATGGCCGACTACGCCGGCGGTGAGGCGACGCTGCGGGAGGTCCTGGCGGTCCGCCGGCGGAAGAACGGCGACCAGGCGCCCGAGACGATCAACGCCCTGCAGCGCCTGGGCGACTACCTGCACGAGCGCGGGAAGATCGCCGAGGCGGAGCCGCTCCTGCGCGAGGTCCTCGAAGCGCGGCGGCGCACGGCCGCATCGGATCCACGCGACCTGTACGACATTGCCGCCGGCTACGCGTCGCTCCTCCAGGATCTCGATCGGGGCGCCGAGGCCGAGCCGCTCTACCGCGAGGCGGAGCGCGGCTACGCGACGCTGGACGGCCCCGACGGCACCGCGCGACTCCGGACCCTCAACAATCTCGCCACGCTCCTGGTCGGGCAGGACAAGCTCACCGAGGGGGAGGCGACGTTCCGCACGCTGCTCGAGGCGGATCGGCGAATCTACGGAATCGATCATCCCGAAACCCTCACCGCGATGAACAACCTCGGCGTGGTTCTCTCGATGGAGGGGAAACTGGCCGAGGCCGAGCTGCTCTACCGCGAGGCGCTCGACCATCGCCGGCGTCTCCTGGGCGACGACAACCCCGAGACGCTCTATTCGATCCACAACATGGGCGGCCTGCTGGCCGACGAGGGGAAGTACGCGGAATCGGAGCGCTACCGGCGCGAGGCCTACGAAGGCCGCCGCCGCGTCCTCGGGCCGGAGCATCCCGACACCCTGGAGGCGGCGAGCAACCTGGGCACGGCGCTCCTCCTCCTCGGCCGCTACTCCGAGGCGGAGGCGCGTTACCGCGAGGCGGCCGACGCGCGTCGCCGTCTGCTCGGCATCGACCACGCCGATACGCAGCTCTCCCTGATGGGCGTCGCCGCAGCCCTCCTGAAGGAGGGCAAGTTCGACGCGGCGATCGCGATCCGGCGCGAGCTCCTCGCAACCCGCCAGAAATCGCTCCCCGCGGGCGACCCCGGCATCGGCAGCGCCATGAGCCGGCTCGGCGAGGCGCTCGGCGGGAAGGGCGCCGGCGACGAGGCGGAGAGCATGCTCCTCGGCGGCTTCGACGTCCTCGAGAAGAGCGGTCACGCTCCGCCGACCGCCCTGCACGACGCCGTCGAGCGGATCGCGACCTACTACGAGTCGATCGGCAAGCGGGCGCTGGCCGCGCCGTGGCGCGCCCGGCTCGCCGCCATGCCGGCGGTGCCGGTCGCGCGCTCCACGCCCCGCTAGAGCTAGAAGCGGTAGTTCAGGAAGAACGTCAGGAGATGGTTCGTGTAGTTCGCGTAGTCGAGCCCGAGGAAGATCGCGGTCGCCGACCCGGGATCGTTGCCGGGGTCGCCCATGTAGGGCTGCGAGAAGTCCGACGCGAAGTTGTCCTCGTGCCAGGACTCGAACCAGTAGCGCACCGTCCAGTCGAGGTTCTTGCGCACCGCGTGCGTCAGCCCCGCCTGGACGATGGTGAGCGTCGTCTTCAGCTCGGGGAAGTCGAGGAGCGTCGTGTCGGAGGAGGCCTGCCCGCCCGGGACGAAATGGTTCGCGATGTTCCCGGTCCCCTCCGACCGTGACGCGTCGACGTTGCACCGCCAGCGCAGGTCGCCGCTGAGATCGGCGTTGAGGCCCAGCACGGCGGTTTCGTAGCGGTCGTCGGTGTCGGTGCCCCAGTTGTCCAGCGGGTCGTCGGAGCCAATCCCGGCCACCGGCGCGCGGTAGCGGGTCTCGAGGCCCCAGGTCCCCTTCTCCCAGGTGTAGTCGGCGTACAGGTTCACGCGCGGACCGGGGACGTAGGCGACCCCGAGGGTGTACGACAGGTACTTGTCGTCGGTGCGACCGGCGATCAGGATGTCGTAGGTCTCCGGCACGGTGTCGAAGTTCCGGTCCTCCTGCACCGTGTACGAGTCGCCGACCTGCTTGCCGGTGTTCGGATCGAGGTAGATGTCGCGCGCGTAGGTCGACTCGACGTAGACCGAGACGCCGTCGCTCACGCCGAAGTCGAGCTGCAGGTCGAGCTGGTCGCGATCGCGGTCGGTCCAGATGAACTTGCGCGTCCCCTCGTTGCTCGCCGTGACGTTCGCCTCGCCGATCGGGAACGACTCGAGGTTGTACTCGGCGTCGTACTCGTCGGCGCGCCGCTCCATGCGCCGCGCGGTGGTGCGCACCGTCAGCCAGTCGGCGACGTCGAAGTCGAGCGACAGCTTGGCGGTGTCCTCGTGCCCGTCGGTGACCGCGCTGAACTGCCGGGTGATCGTGTCGCGGTTGACCGACACCTGGCCGTCGAACCACGAGGTCGGGTGGAGGCCGAACGATCCGCCGTAGTCGAGGTGCTCGTAGCCGTACGGCAGGTTGCGGCGCGACAGGCGCGCGCCGACCGCGCCGCACTCGTTGGCGTTGCCGCAGGTCGGGAACTGGTAGTCGGTCATGACGTAGTCGGCGAAGGTCAGCTGCGGCGTCTTGTTGTCGTACTTGTAGTCGCGCGCCCAGGCGGCCCAGCGGACGCTCTTCGTCGGCCGCCCCGAGACCCGGAACGACAGGAGGTCGGTGTCGACCTGGCCGTCGAGCGACGACGCCGGCAGCGCCGCCGCGACCAGGAGCGAGTTGGTGGTCATCGGCAGGAAGGGATCGTCCTGCGTCGTCTGCGCCTTCGACACGGTCGCGTCGATGCGGGTGTGCGCCGGCAGGGTGAAGCCTCCGAAGATTGTCGCCTGCTGCATCCGGTTGTTGGTCGCGATGGTCATCCGCCCGCGCGCCGGGTTGGCGGTGTTGGCGTTGACCGCGGTGTCGTTCAGGAAGAGCTGGTCGTCCCAGGTCAGCGAGTCGTACCCGGTGTCGAACTGCGACGCGGTCACCTGCACGCCGGCGTTGACGTTGCGGCTGGTGTACTCCCCGCCGAACCGCTCCCAGTCGGTGCGGTAGTCGAGCGACGACGCGACCTCGGCGGGCGAGAGGCTGAAGTACATCCCCAGCCCCTGCGCGTAGGTGCCCGACCGGGTTTCGCTCATGCCCGACACGTCGAAGGTCCAGTGCCGCGTCGGGGTCACCTCGACTCCGACCCCGCCGGTCTGGCGGTGCCAGCCGACGGCGGTGT
>DATKFL010000082.1:0-4580 GCA_035511355.1 Dongiaceae bacterium | reverse complement strand
GTCTTCGCCGGCCAGCACCAGATCCCCTACGAGTCCTATTGGCCACGCCACAGGCCGCTAGTGGACCGGTATCGTGACCAGCTCGTCTTCTTAGGGATCGTTCGTTCGGCCCAGGAGATGGCGGACTTCTATGCCGCCTGCGACCTGTTGGCCCTGCCCAGCGATACCGAGTGCTTCGCCCTGGTGCAGGTGGAGGCGATGCTCTGCGGCACGCCGGTGGTGATGACCGACGTCCCCGGGGGGCGTATGCCGGTCGCCACCACCGGCATGGGGCGTCTCGCACCGAGGGGCGACTGGCAGGCGATCGGCGACGCCATCGTCGAGGTACTCGACCATCGCGAGCGGTACGTCAAGGCGCGCGAGGCGATCGCGGCGCACTGGCTCGGCGGGGCGCCGGTCGCCCGCCCGCGCGCCGACGCCGATCGACTGATCCTGACCGCGAGCACGAGCGAGGCCTACGCCTTCCTCTTCAAGCTGCTGTGCGGTCCGGGCGACACGATCCTGGTGCCGGCGCCGTCCTACCCGCTGTTCGACTACCTCGCGGCGCTCGAAGGGGTGGCGGTGGCCACCTACCCGCTGGCGCTCGAGGAGCGCTTCCGCGTCGATCCCGACGCGATCGCGGCGCGGCTCCGACGGCCGGGTTCGCGGCCGCCACGCGCGGTCGTCCTGGTCAATCCGAACAACCCGACCGGCACCGGGCTCGCGACCCCGGAGCGCGAGGCGATCGACCGTCTCTGCGCCGACGCCGGCGCGGCGCTCGTCTCGGACGAGGTCTTTCTCGACTACGGCTGGGGGGCCGCGCCGGTCGCGACGACCGCCGGGCCGGTCGCCGACGGCGCGCCGGCGGCGCTCACCTTCACCCTCGGGGGGTTGTCGAAGGGGAGCGCCCTGCCGCAGATGAAGCTGGGCTGGATGCTGGCGGACGGGCCCGGCGCGGCCTGCGCCGAGGCGCTCGAGCGCCTGGAGCTGATCGCCGACTCGTACCTTTCGGTCGGCACGCCGGTGCAGCTGGCGGCGCCGCGCCTGCTCGAGCTGGGTGACGCGCTCGGACGGCGCGTCCGGGAGCGGATCCGCACCAACCTCGACCAACTCGGGAAGGCGATCCCCCCCGACGCCGCCTGCCGCCTCCTCCCCGCCGACGGCGGCTGGACCGCGGTCATCCAGGTGCCGGCGGTGCGCTCGGAGGAGGACCTGGTCCTCGAACTCCTGCGCGACGGTGACCTTCTGGTGCATCCGGGGTACTTCTTCGATTTTCCCCGCGAGGCGTTCGTCGTGATCAGCCTGCTCCCGGAACCGGCGCCATTCGCCGAGGGCATCGATCGACTCCTCGAGCGGACGGGTCGCTGAGCCCAATCGGGTTGCCTGCGCCCACGGGGCCTGAAACTGTTCGGATTCTCCACAGAAGAAGCGGTCGCAGGGGGTATCGTGGCGTCGAAAAATTGTCCCAGGGATATTGTGTCGTTGTCACGCAATGTGCTACAACCGGCGGCCTCAGGCAAACTGCACTCATTCTGAATCTCCCGGCAGCGGCCGGAATCGATTTGCCTGAGATGCGGGACCTGAGTAATATCTCGCGCTTCCGGAGGCGGCCCCCCGGGCCGGTCCGGGAGTCAGTCCCGACAACGCAGTCCCGAACGGAGGAGGAGAGTCAATGAAGGCCAAGAAAGCGATCGGTTTCGCGGTTGCCGCGGCGGTGGTCGGCATGCTGGCCACCGGGTACCAGTTCACCGGTGACGAGAAGAAGGACGAGGGCACGGTGAAGTGCGCCGGCGTCAATTCGTGCAAGGGCACCGGCGCCTGCGCCGCGGCCGATGGCACCCACGCCTGCGCCGGCAAGAACGAGTGCAAGGGCAAGGGCTGGGTCAAGGTGAAGAGCGAAAAGGAGTGCACCGACAAGGGTGGCTCCGTCGTGAAGGACAAGAAGTAAGACCGATTCCGGAGGGGCGCGGGCCGGCCACGCCGGTTCGCGCCCCCCGGACCTTCGCGGCGTCCGGCCGCGTTCCCCCTCCCTGAAGCCCCCCGCGTGACCTCCCCGGCTCCCGCCTCCCGCCCGAAAAGCCTTGGACATGGAATCGGCCTGCGTCGGGACCACTTCGAGCGCGTCCTCTCCGCGCCGACCCGCATCGACTGGTTCGAGGTGATCTCCGAGAACTTCATGGTCGACGGCGGCAAGCCGAAAGATGTCCTGACCCGGGTGCGGGAGCGTTACCCGGTGGTGCTGCACGGCGTGTCGCTGTCGATCGGCTCGACCGACCCGCTCGACGAGGACTACCTCGCCAGGCTCCGGGCCCTCGCGGCCCGCGTCGAGCCGGCCTGGGTCTCGGACCATCTCTGCTGGGCGGGGGTGGGCGGGCACTACGCGCACGATCTCCTGCCGCTGCCGTACACCGAGGAGGCGCTCGACAATGTCGCGCGCCGCGTGACCCAGGTGCAGGAACGCCTGGGCCGGGCCATCGCGCTCGAGAACGTCTCGTCGTACGTCACCTTCCACGCCTCGGCGATGCCGGAGTGGGAGTTCCTCGCGGAGGTGGCGCGCCGCTCCGGCTGCGGCATCCTGCTCGACGTCAACAACATCTATGTCAGCGCCCGGAACCACGGCTTCGACCCGCGCGTGTACCTGGCCGGCATCCCGGCGGACAAGGTCTGGCAGTTCCATCTCGCCGGGCACAGCGACAAGGGGTCGTTCCTGCTCGACACCCACGATCACCCGGTGACCGACGCGGTCTGGGATCTCTACGGCGACGCGGTGCGGCGCTTCGGCGCGGTCAGCACCCTGGTCGAATGGGACGACAACATCCCGACCTTCGATCGCCTCGAGGAGGAATCGGAGCGGGCGCGCGCGCTCGCCGCCCCGATCCTGCGCGCCGGCGCGGCGGTGCCGGCGTGAGCCGCGACGAGGGACTCCGCCCGACCCAGCGCCTCTTCTGGGACCTGATCGCGGCGCCCGAGGGCGTCCTCAGCGGTCTCGAGATGCTGGTGCGCGACGGCCGCGCCGAGCCGGGTGATCTCGATCGGATGATCGTCGGTGACGCGCGCCTGTCGGCCGCCGACCGGCTCGACATCTACGCCAACATGTACTTCTTCCGGCTCCTCGACGCGCTGAAGGAGGACTATCCGCGCCTCCTCGCGGCGCTCGGGCCGGCGCGCTTCCACAACCTGGTCACCGACTACCTCCTGGCCTGCCCGTCGCGCCACCCGTCGCTCCGGTACCTGGGCGGGCGGCTGCCGGCGTTCCTCGCAGCGCACGCGCTCGAGCGCGAGTCGCCGGGCCTGGCCGACCTGGCGCGGCTCGAGTGGGCGCGCGCCGATCTGTTCGACGACGCCGACGTCGCCGTTCTGACCCGCACCGACCTCGCGCGCCTTCCCCAGGACGAAGCGGGCGACTTGCGGGTGGCGCTCGTGCCGGCGTACCGGTTGCTGCGTCTCGGGCACGACGCGGTCTCGGTCTGGCGCGCGCTCGGCGGGACCGCCCCCTCCACGACCGGGGACGACACCGCGGCGACCCCGGGGGGCGGCATCACCTCGGCGGCAACCCCCGGCCCGACCTGCGCGTTCGACGACGGCGACCACCCCGCCCCGCTGCCGCAGTTCGCGGCGCGCCCGACGGCGGTGCGGATCTGGCGGGAGGGATTCGCGGTGCATCATCGATCGGTCGACGACGAAGAGCGCGACGCGCTGCTCCTGATCGCGGAGGGCGCCACGCTCGGGCGGGTGGCGCAGTGCCTGAGCGCGGGGCGTCCGGTCGCCGAGGCGACCGCGCGCTTCGGCGCGTTGCTGCAGCGGTGGCTGGACGACGGTCTGCTGACCGCGCCGCGCCCCGCATGAGCCGCCTCCGCGTCCGACGCGCCGCGCTGCCGATCGCCTGCGCGATCGCCGCCGGCCTCGCCGCCACGCCGCCGCCGGCGCGCGGCGCCGGCGCCGACCCCATGAAAACCAACCCACCGCCCGCCACCCGCACCGACACCGTCGTCGACGTCGTTCAGGGGACGCGCATCCCCGACCCCTACCGCTGGCTCGAGGACGGCCAGTCGCCGGAGGTCGGGACCTGGACCGCGGCGCAGAACGCTTACACCCGCGCGCTGCTCGACGCCCGTCCGGGGCGCGCGGCCCTCCATGATCGGCTGGCGAAGCTCCTGGCGATCGGCACGGTCGGGGTGCCGGCGGTGCGCGGCGGCTTCTACTTCCACCTGCGCCGCGAGGGGACCGAGAACCAGCCGATCCTGTACGTGCGCCAGGGTGTCGGTGGTGCCGACCGGGCGCTCGTCAATCCCAACCCGCTGAGCGCCGACGGCACCGCGACGATCGACTGGTGGTATCCGTCGCGGGACGGACGCCTGCTGGCATACGGCATCTCGACCGCCGGCGACGAGAAGAGCGTCCTGCACGTGCGCGAGGTCGCGACCGGGAAGGACCTTCCCGACGTGATCCCGCAGACGCGCTACTGCGCCGTCGGCTGGAAGCCGGACGGCAGCGGTTTCTTCTACACCCGCTACCCGGCGCCGGGGAGCGTGCCGGCCGACCAGGAGAACTACAACCGGCACGTCTACTACTACGCCCTCGGCACCGACCCCGCCGCCGAC
>DATKFL010000081.1:0-5770 GCA_035511355.1 Dongiaceae bacterium | reverse complement strand
GAGATGACGCAGGTGATCCCGCTGGTGCGCACCACCGATGCGCCGGCCCGCAGCAACTGAGCCACTGAAGGAGAGGGCGATGCGACGACTTGCGATCGGGACGGCGGTGCTGGGGGCCGCGATGCTGCAGGCGGGGAGCACGGCGTCGTTCGCCGACAACCTCGCCGGGGTGAACCAGCTCCTGTGCACCGCGGTGCAGGCGACCGGATGTCACGACGACGGCGAGTGCACCTCGGACCTTCCGTGGAACCTGAACGTGCCGCAGTTCATCCAGATCGATCTCACGGCGAAGCGGCTGCAGACCACGAAGGCGAGCGGCGAGAACCGTTCGACTCCGATCGAGTTCCTGAAGCGCGACGGCGGCCTCATCGTCCTGCAGGGCTTCGAGCGCGGCCGCGCCTTCTCGTTCGTCATCGAGGAGGACACCGGCATGGCCTCGGTCGCCGTGGCGGCGCCGGGACGCGCGGTGGTCGTCTTCGGCGCCTGCACGCCGATGCCCGAGGGGATGGCCCGATGAGCGCCCCCTCCTTCCTGCGCGACGCGCGGTTCGCGGCCGGGGCGGTCCTTCTCGGCGCGCTGCTGCTGGCGCTGGCGACGACGCCGGCGGCGGCGAACGGCGGCGAGCGTGGCGACATCGAATTCGGCCCCTACGCCGGCGTGCTCTCGCCCGACGGCTACGACGGGCTCGATCCGGACGGCGGCACCTTCTACGGGGTGCGCGGCGGCTACTGGTTCACCGACCACTGGAGCGTGGAAGGGTCGTGGCAGAAGTTCTCGACCAGCGGCGACATCCCGGGCGACGACAACGTCGATCTCAAGTCGCTGCGCGCCAACGGCCTGTACAACTTCCGCGCCGGAAAGAAATTCCGCTGGTTCCTGACCGCCGGGCTCGGGAGCGAGAAGATCGAGGCCGATGGCGCCGGGGTGAGCGAGAGCAGCTCGTCGTGGAACTGGGGCGGCGGACTGCGCTGGCACTTCGGCAAGAAGCGCACCTGGGGGATCCGCGCCGACGGTCTCTGGGTGACCACCGACCCGGGCGGCGACGTCGACGGGACGCAGACCAACTTCCAGACGACCGGCGGGCTGTTCTGGGCGTTCGGCGGCGGCGCGCCGGAGGACACCGATCACGACGGCGTCCCCGACAAGAAGGACGAGTGTGCCGCCACGCCGAAGGGGGCGAAGATCGACGCGAAGGGCTGCCCGATCGACACCGACGGCGACCGGGTCTATGACGGCCTCGACAAGTGCCCGGGGACGCAGAAGGGTTGGGCGGTCGAAGCCAACGGCTGCCCGGCCGACAAGGACGGCGACGGCGTCGCCGACATGGTCGACAAGTGCCCCGACACTCCGAAGGAAATCAAGGTGAACGAGCAGGGCTGCCCGAAGGAGGACGCCGACGGCGACGGCGTCTGGGACGGCGCCGATCGCTGCCCGAACACGGAGAAGGGACTGAAGGTCGACGCGGTCGGTTGCCCGATCGACGCGGACAAGGACGGAGTGCCGGATCGGATTTCGCCGTAGCATTGCGGGCGAAGGAGAGACGACGATGAAGAAGACCCTGATCCTCGGGCTGGCTGCGGCCACGCTCGCGAGTTCGATCGTGACGGCGCAGGCGCCCCCCCCGGCGCCGAAGACGCTCGCCTCGACGATGAGCGTCTACGTCTTCCCGACCACCGGGCAGGACGCTTCGATGCAGTCGAAGGACGAGGCCGACTGCTACACCTGGGCAGTGACCAACACCGGCACCGATCCGTTCCAGCTGCAGAAACAGCAGCAGGCGCAGGCGCAGCAGACCGAGGCGCAGAAGCAGCAGGTCGCGCAGTCGGGCGGCGGCGCCGGGGCCAAGGGGGCGGTGAAGGGGGCCGCGGCCGGCGCGCTGATCGGCGAGATCGCCAACGACGACGCCGGCCAGGGCGCGGCCTATGGCGCCGCGGCGGGAGTCATCGCCGGCCGGCGCAAGGCCAAGTCGGCCAAGAAGGAGGCCAGCGCGCAGGTCGAGCAGCAGGGACAGCAGGCGCAGGCCGCCACCGCCGAACAGCTCGACGGATTCAAGAAGGCGTTCAGCGTCTGCCTCGAAGCCAAGAAGTACATGGTCAAGTACTGACCCCGGCGCCGGGCCGCGCGCGCCTCGGCGCGTCGCGCTCCGGCACCCAGCCGCGCGCATGCCCGACGGACGCTATGACCTGCTGGTGATCGGCGGCGGCCCCGCGGGCGAGAAGGGGGCGCTCACCGCCGCCTATTTCGGCAAGCGGGTCGCGCTGATCGAGAAGAGCCCTCTCCTCGGGGGCGCGGTCGCCAACACCGGCACCCTGCCGAGCAAGACGCTTCGCGAAACCGCCCTGGCGCTCTCCGGGGTGCGGGCGCGCGATCTGTACGGCGTCGACCTGTCGCTCCGTCGCACCGCCACCGTCGCCGACTTCATGCGCCACGAGCAGCGGGTCGCGGCGATCGAGCGGGTGCGGGTCCTCGACTACCTCTCCCGGGCGCGCGTCGAGGTGATCCGCGGCTGCGCCACCTTCGCCGACCCGCACACCCTCGAGGTCCAGACCACCACCGGCCCGAAGCGGTTCGCGGCCGACACCATCCTGATCGCCACCGGCTCGTCGCCGCGCCGGCCCGGGGAGTTCGCCTTCGAGGACCCGCGCATCGCCGACTCGGACGAGGTCCTCCGCCTCGAGCGGATGCCGCGCCGGCTCGCGGTGATCGGCGCGGGAGTGATCGGCAGCGAGTACGCCTGCACCTTCGCCGCGCTGGGCGTCGAGGTGCATCTCGTGGACGGGCACGATCGCCTGCTGCCGTTCCTCGACGGCGAGGTGTCGGAGGCGCTCGGCGCCGGCATGCGGCGGCTCGGGGTCACCTTCCACTGGAACGAGTCGGTCGCCGCCTGCGCCGCTCCGGCCGGCGACGGCGACGCCGACGTCCATCTGAAGTTCGCTTCCGGGGCCGGGCTCGAGGTCGACACCGTGCTGGTCGCCTCCGGCCGGGTGAGCAACACCGCGCAGCTCGGGCTCGAGGCGGCGGGGGTGGCGCTCGGCGAGCGGGGGGTCGTGCCGGTCGACGCGCAGTTCCGCACCAACGTCCCGCACATCCTCGCCGCGGGCGACGTCATCGGCTTCCCGGCGCTGGCGGCGACCAGCATGGAGCAGGCGCGCGCCGCCGTCTGCTTCGCCTTCGACCTGCCGATCAAGAAGGAGGTCGCCCGCTTCCTGCCGTACGGGATCTACACCATCCCCGAGGCGAGCATGGTCGGAGAGACCGAGGAGTCGCTGCGCGAGAAGAAGATCCCGTACGTCGTCGGCCGGGCGCTCTACCGCGAGAACGCCCGCGGCAGCATCGTCGGCGATCGCGACGGCTTTCTGAAGCTCCTCTTCAAGCGCGACGACTACCGGCTGCTCGGGGTGCACGCGATTGGCGAGCAGGCGTCGGAGCTGGTGCACGTGGGGCTGGTGGCGCTGCACCTCAACGCCGGCTGGGAGCTGTTCCACCAGGTCTGCTTCAACTACCCGACGCTCGGCTGGCTCTACCAGCGCGCCGCCTACGACGCGGCGGCGAACGCGCGCCCGACCTGAGGCCGCGGCGGCGGCCGCCGCCCGGTTCGCGGTCGTCCAGGTCCATTTGCTCCTGCGTCCGGGCGTGCTTCGGCCTCGGCGAAACCTATATTGAGCCAGCGCGAATCGGAGGGGGGATGCACCGTGCCGGCGATCAGAGCCGCCCTTTTGACCTTCATCCTGGGCTTCCTGTCGGCGCCACTCCCCGCCGCGCCGGCGCCCGACCTGCCAAAGGAGGAAGCCCTCCTCGCGCGGCTCAAAGAGGATCGATACGAAGCGCTCGCCGGTCAGCTCCGGGAGGCCGCCGGAGAACAGCGAATGGGCGTCCTGCTGCAGCTCGCCTCTCTCGGCACGGAGCGCGCGATCGATCTCGTCGACCGGAACATCGACTCGGTCGCCGACCGGCCGACGCTCCTGAACGCGGTCGCGAGCGAAGGACATCGCGAGGCCGGACCGCTGCTCCTGCGCGCCGTGAGGACCTGGGGTCCGGACGCCGGTCACCCGATCGAGCGGCTGCACTTCGTGCTCGGTCCGGAGGTCGCCGATGAGCTGCGCCGGACCGCCGGGGCAACGACGAGCGACGCCGTGCGCCGCGCCGTGCGCGCGGAACTGATCCGCCTGGGGGACGGCCGGGCGATCGCCGACCTGCGACGCGATCTTGCCGCCGCGAAACTCGCGAGCCGCGACGATGCCCAGAGCGCCATCGATATCCTCTCGGTCGCCTCCGAATGCTTCGAGGTGGCGGGGGTGGTCGGCGCACTGTTTCGCCGTGTCGATCCGGGCCGGAGCGACGTGCACCGGCAACTGACCCAGTACGCTGCCGGCGTCGCCCTGTGGCTCGGCGACCGCGACAGCGTGGGGCGGGTCGTCGAGCTCCTGGGGTCGCCAAGCCCCGCAGCATTGAAGTATCCGGGCCTCCATTCCCTCGAGGAGATCCTGACCAGGAACACGCATCAGGTGTTCGCGACCACGGGTGAGTGGAAAGCGTGGTGGGAATCCACGGGTCGCCGGACACCGCTGTTCACCGTCCATGTCCCCCCCGCGGACGAAGCGGCGATCATCAACGCCGCCGTCGCCTGGGGGAGGACTCCGGCCGCGGGCCCCCTGATCAGCGGTCCCATCGTCTACCTGCAGGACGACGCGAAATACCGGCGCGGCCGGGAGCAGGTCCAAGCCGGGCTCGATGCCGGCATCCGGCCGTACACCGGAGGCGAGCTCACGCTTCTCGAGAAGCGCCCGTTTGCGGTCTTCGAGATCGAGAGCAACGGCGAGACGGCGTTCGCCACGCTCGGGGATGGCTCGAACCGGTCCAACTGGCGGCTTGCGAGGCTGGAGCTTGCCAAGCGGGAGGGCGCATGGCGCGTCCTCCGGCGGGTGTCGTCGTGAAATCAGGTCGCCTGGTCTGGCTCCTGCCGCTCCTCCTGTGCGGCTGCGCCGTCGACGAAGGCAGCCCGCGCGCCACCGTGCGGCTCACCGGCACCTACCGGAACGGGGAGAAATTCGCCGAGGGGACCATGGCCTTCAGTCCCGGCGCGGGCCTTCTCGGCGCGGCGACCGACGGCATGCAGCCGGGAGAGCGGCGCCGCACCGAGATCCCGGTGCCCGACTGTCCCGGATCGGCGCGCTTCGTCGAATTCGGCGGCGCCGACGAGGGTGGGGGTGTCGAGGAGCAGTTCCGCTACCGCCGCGACCGGGGGCCGCTGACCTTCGACCTCGAGCTGACCGCGCTCTGCGTTCCCACCTACTGGATGTTCATGCGCGGCACGATGTTCGAGGGGCGCTACGCCCGCAGCTGCCGCCGCATCGACGCCGTCGAGCCGGCGCCGGCACCGACTCCGGAGGCGTCGTCGGACCTGCACATCGCCCCGGGTGACGATCTCAATGCCCTGTTGATTCACGCGTCCTACGGCTGGGGGAAGGATCGCGAGGTCGCCGACGTCGAGACAATCCTCGCGGCCGGTGCCGACCCGAACGCCGTCGACAAGGACCGGAAGAGCGCCCTCGCCCTCGCAGCCGAGACCGGCAACCGGGCGATTCCGAACCTGCTGTTCCGGAAAGGGGCGCGCCTCGCCGGCTCGAAGTTCGACGGGCCGTTCGGCATCCACCAGGCCGCGGCGGACGGTCAGATCGAGATTCTGCGCGCGCAACTCGTCGCGGCCTCCGATACCTCGAACAGTCTCGACCTGAATGCCCTCGATGGCTGTGGATTCACGCCGCTGCTC
>DATKFL010000080.1:0-5671 GCA_035511355.1 Dongiaceae bacterium | reverse complement strand
CCCTTCCTGAAGTCGGCCTCGGACTCCTCGGGCAGGCGATTCACGAGGGTCACGTCGCCCTCGGCAAGACCGCCGTGCGCCAGGGCGCGCTCGAGCACGTAGGAGCCGAGCGCCGACTCCTCGTAGGCGACCACCCGGCCGCGCAGCGCCGCGGCGGTCGTCAGCCCGCCGCGCGCCACCACCGCATCGCCCCCGAACGAGTAGTCCAGCGCCAGCACCACGACCGGCGGATCCTGGAAGTTGTCGCGGATCTGCACCTCGTTGAGGGTCGCGAGGAAGGCGTCGACCTGCTCCTGGTGATACGCCGCCAGGGCGCCGCTGTACGACGAGAAGTCGACCAGGTCGACCGCCACCCCTTCGTCGTCGAAATAGCCGCGCTCGCGCGCGAGATAGAGGAGCTCGTACGGCGGCCAGACGTTCATGCCGATGCGCAGCCGCTCCGGCGGGGGCGCGGCGCAGCCGATCGACGCGAGCGCGACGAGAACGAGCGCCGCCAGCGCCGGCGCGAAACGCGCGGCCGGATGCCGCCGCCGCGCCTCGCGGCGTGGTGCTCGCGCCTGATGATCCGCCTGGAAAACGCCGCCGTTGACGCCCGGTTGCATCGGTTGGAATCCGCTCCCGTCAACGGTTCGACGGGCCTTCGCGGCCTCGGATCAAAACCTATGACCCGGCGGCGGAATGTCCAGCCCCCGGAGAGAACGGCGCGGGTCCTATACTCTCGGCCGATGCAGCCGATCCAGGGCCTTGACCCGACCGTTCTGGAGGTGGCCCGCGCCCTCGCGGCGGCGGGCGGCCGCGCGTTCCTCGTGGGGGGCTGGGTGCGCGATTACGTCGCGACCGGGACGATCCCGTCTCCGGGGCCCGATTACGATCTCGAGGTCTATCACCTGGCCCCGGAAGCGCTCGTCAAGGCGCTCCGCCGCTTCGGCGCGGTGAATCTCGTCGGCGAGTCGTTCGCGGTCTACAAGGTGCAACCCAGGGGCGGCGCCGGGCCGGCGCTCGACGTCAGCCTGCCGCGCCGCGACCAGCGGATCGGCGCCGGGCATCGCGGCTTCGCGGTCACAGGCGAGCCCGACCTGTCGTTCGAGGAGGCGACCCGCCGCCGCGACTTCACGGTCAACGCGATGATGTGCGACCCGCTCACTTCGGAGGTGATCGACCCCTGGGGCGGGCGCGGCGATCTCGCGGGGAGGATCCTGCGCGCCGTCGACCCGGCCTCGTTCGTCGAGGATTCGCTCCGGGTCCTGCGCGCGGTGCAGTTCGCCGCGCGGCTCGGGTTCGACCTCGATCCGGCGACCGCCGACCTCTGTCGCGGGATCGACCTCGCCGATCTTCCCGCGGAGCGGATCTGGGGCGAGATCGAGAAACTGCTGATGCGCGCGCCACGGCCGTCGGTCGGGTTCGACTGGATGCTGCGGCTCGGCGTCGTCGATCGCCTCTTCCCCGAGCTCAAGGCGCTGGTCGGCTGTCCTCAGGAGCCGGCCTGGCACCCCGAGGGGGACGTCTGGATCCACACCCTGATGGCGCTCGACGTGGCGCGGCGCGAGGCGGCCGGGCTTCCGTACGAGAAGGAGCTGACCGTGATGCTGGCGGTTCTCTGCCACGACCTCGGCAAGCCGCCGACCACCGCGGTCGTCGACGGCCGGATCCGGTCGTTCGATCACGAAGAGGCCGGCGTGGCGCCGACGCTCGCGCTCCTCGATCGCCTCAAGGTGCACACCCTCAACGGCTACGACGTGCGCGGGCAGGTGGTCGCGCTGGTCGGCGCGCACCTGTCGCCGAGTCACTTCTTCAAGAACCGCGACAACGTCGGCGACGGCGCCTTCCGCCGCCTCGCGCGCCGGCTGGAGCCGGAGCTGCTCTACCGCGTGTCGCGCGCCGACTGTCTCGGCCGCACCGGCGACTTCGCGACCGACGCGCAGGAGTGGTTCATCGGCAAGGTGCGCGCGCTCGGCGTCGAGGCGAAGCCGCCGGCACCGATCCTCCAGGGGCGGCACCTGCTCGAGATGGGGATGACCCCGGGACCGGAGGTGGGGCGGATCGTGCGCGCGGTCTACGAGCTGCAGTTGGACGGGAAGATCGCCGACCTCGAGGCGGCGCGGCGCGCCGCCGGGAACCTCAGGGACGCGGGCGGGCCGGCGTAGGGCGCGACCCCGCGCGCGCGGCGGTGCGGACCGTCTCGCGCACCCCCGCCAGCCCCGTGCGCGCTCTGCCCGGCTTCGCGGCACTCTTGCGGCCGGCCGCGATCGACCGCAGCATCTCGTCGATCCGCGCCAGCCCGGCGCGCAGGTGAGCGTCGTCCTCCCCGTACCCGAAGCCGATCCGGATGTGCTTCGGCACGCCGAGGAGATCCCCCGGCACGATGAGGGTCGACTTCTCGGTCCGCAGGCGCTCCGCCAGAGCCCATGACCCGATCGGCAGGTTGTAGCGCACCAGCGCGATGGCGCCGGCCGAAGGCGGAACGACCGACAGGATCCCGGATCGCTCGGCGACGAACTGCTCGAGCGCCGGCCAGTGGCGCCGGACGTAGCCGCGCGCCCGATCGAAGATCGCCTCGCGTCGCGACGGCTCGAGCGCCCGGCGCGCCAGGAAGTCGGACAGCATCCCGGGAGCGATCGTCGTGTAGTCGCGGTACGACCAGATCTTCTCGATCACCGGCGCCGGCCCGACCACCCAGCCGATCCGCAGGCCCGCCAGCCCGAACGCCTTCGACAGCCCGGAGGTGACCAGCACCCGGTCGTAGCGTCCCCAGAACGACGGCGTCATCGTCCCGACCCGCTCGGCGCCGCGGTAGATCTCGTCGGCGACGATGGTGGCGCGCGCCCGGCGCGCGACCGCGACGACGGCGTCCATCTCCTCGGAGGTCAGGACCGCGCCGGTCGGGTTGTTCGGGTTGGTCACGAGGATCAGGCGCGTCTTCTTCGAGACCGCGCGCTCGAGGCCGGCGACATCGAGGCCCCAGCGCCGGCCGCCCTGGCCGTCCGGCTTCTCGATCAGGCGGAAGGCGTCGGCCCGCCCGGCGAAGGCGCGCGCCAACCCCCAGGTCTGGAGGTAGTTCGGCAGCATGTAGGCGACCCGGTCGCCGCGCTCGAGCGTCGACCAGAAGGTGGCGTAGTTCGCCTCGGAGCCGCCGTTGGTCACCACGACGTTGGCGCGCGCGGCGCCGGGATAGAAGGCCGCGATCCGGTCGCGCAGCTCCTCGCTGCCGTTCGACTGGCAGTAGCCGAGCGACGCCTTCAGGAACGCCGCGCGGTCGGCGTCGGTCGCCAGCAGATCCTCGGCACGCATCGGCTCGACGCCGCTCTCGGAGAGGTTGTGCTCGACGTAGTTCTCGTAGCGCGACTGCATCCGTTCCATCTTGAAAGGCTCGATGCGCACGGCGTCCTCCCGCGTCGGGGTTCGGTCGATTCGGTCCGGCACGATATCATGCGGGTCGATGGGCGCGATTCACCGCGTGGTCATCGTCGGCGGCGGCTTCGGCGGCCTGCAGGCCGCGCGCGCCCTCAAGCGCGCCCCGGTCGAGGTGACCCTTCTCGATCGGCGCAACTTCCATCTCTTCCAGCCGCTCCTCTACCAGGTCGCGACCGGCGCGCTGTCGCCGGCGAACATCGCCTCGCCGCTGCGCGCCGTCCTGAAGCGGCAGCGGAACGCCACCGTCGTGCTGGGCGAGGCGACCGGGTTCGACCTCGCGGGGCGGCGCGTCCTGACCCGCGAGGGGGCGATCCCGTACGACACCTTGATCGTCGCCGCCGGCACGCGGCACCACTACTTCGGGCACGACGACTGGGAGGCGCTGGCGCCCGGGCTCAAGACGGTGGAGGACGCCACGACGATAAGGCGCCGGGTGCTGATCGCGTTCGAGGCGGCGGAGCGCGCCACCGACGCGGCCGACCGCGCCGCCTGGCTGACCATCGTGATCGTC
This sequence comes from Dongiaceae bacterium, assembly GCA_035511355.1. GTDB lineage: Bacteria > Acidobacteriota > Polarisedimenticolia > Gp22-AA2 > Gp22-AA2 > DATKFL01. The sequence goes on along the minus strand of DATKFL010000080.1, from coordinate 1,749 downwards.
GGCGGCGGGCCGACCGGGGTCGAGCTGGCCGGTGCGATCGGCGAGCTGGCGCACTGGACCTTCCGCGGCAACTTCCGGCGGATCGATCCGACGCAGGCGCGCATCCTCCTCGTGGAGGGGAGCGACGCCATCCTGACGATGTACCCCGACCCGCTCCCCCAGCGCGCCATCGAGAGCCTCGCGCGTCTCGGCGTGACCGTCCTGACCGGCGCCCGCCTGGTCGGGCTCGACGCGGAAGGGGTCGTGCTCGATCGCGGCGGGACGCGCGAGCGGATCGCGGCGCACACCACCCTCTGGGCGGCGGGCGTCGTCGCCTCGCCGCTCGGCCGGGCCCTCGTGCCGGCGGCCGGCCCGGCGGCGCCGGGCGCCGCGTCGCTCGACCGCGCCGGCCGGGTCCTCGTCCAGCCCGACCTGACCCTCCCCGGCCACCCCGAGGTCTTCGTGATCGGCGACCTGGCGCTTCTGAACGGAGCCGACGGCCAGCCGCTCCCGGGCGTGGCGCCGGTCGCCATCCAGGAAGGGCGCCACGTGGCGCGCGCCATCGTGCGGCGACTCGCGGGCGGCAGTTCGGGGGCGTTCGTCTACCACGACCACGGCAGCATGGCGACCATCGGCCGCGCCGCGGCGGTCGCGGTGATCGGCCGGCTCAAGCTGACCGGGTACCTCGCCTGGCTGGCCTGGCTCTTCGTGCACCTCATGAACCTGGTGCAGTTCGAAAGCCGCGTCCTGGTGCTGGCGCAGTGGGCCTGGAACTACGTCACCCGCAACCGCTCGGCCCGCCTGATCACCGGCGAGCCGCCGGCGCCGCCTGGTGCGGCGCCGCCCGCCCCGGAGCCGCCCGCCGCGCCAATCCCGCCGGCGCGGTGATAGGCTCCCCGCATGCCGAACGGGATTCTCGTCCTGCGTGAGGCCGAAATCCGCCAACACCTCGACCCGCGCGCCGCGCTCGCCGCGATCGAGGCGGCGTTCGCCGCCTACTCCACCGGACGCGCCGATCTCCCGGCGGTGATCCAGCTCAACATCCCCGAGCGCCAGGCCGAGGTGCACATCAAGGCGGGGCATCTCTACGGCGGCGCCGCGTACGCGGTGAAGATCGTCGGCGGCTTCCCGGAAAACCCCGCGCGCGGCCTGCCGGCCGCCGGCGGGATGGTGCTGGCCTTCGACGCCGCCACCGGCGCGCCGGCGGCGTTCCTGCTCGACAACGGTTTCATCACCGACCTCCGGACCGGCCTCGCCGGCGCGGTCGCCGCGCGGCACCTCAGCCGCGCGGACGCCGCTGTCGTCGCGGTGCTCGGCGCCGGGGCGCAGGCGCGGCACCAGGTGCGCGCGCTGACCCTGGTCCGGACCCTGCGCGAGGTGCGGATCTGGGGCCGCCGCCCGGAGCGGGCGCGCGCCACCGCCGCCGATCTCGCCGGCGACCCGGCGCTCGGCGACGGCGTCACGGTGGCCGCCGTCGAGTCGCCCGAGGAGGCGGTCCGGGGCGCCGACATCGTGGTCACGGTCACGCCGAGCCACGAGCCGATCCTGCGCGCCGCGTGGCTCGCGCCCGGCATGCACGTCACCGCGGTCGGTTCCGATCAGTCGGACAAGCAGGAGGTCGAGGCGGCGGCGGTCGCCGCCGCCGATCTCCTGATCGCCGACAGCCGGCCGCAGTGCCTGCGACTGGGCGAGATCCACCACGCAGTCGCGGCCAGCCTGATCGGCGAGGCCGACATCGACGCCGAGCTGGGCGAGGTGATCGCCGGCACG